>JALHPW010000455.1 GCA_022842255.1 Saprospiraceae bacterium
AGTTGGATGGTCGGCAGGCTGCCACTCCCCGGCATAGCCATTGGTTGGGCTGCTGAATTTTAAGGCAGCTGCGTGTTCGGTGGTCCCCAGTTCAATCCAGGTTTCCCCAAGGTCTTTACTGAGTAAGGTGCGGAATGGCCCAAGCACATTGTTTGGCCGGCGGGTGGTGAGGATGTAGTTCGATTCCGGGATCAAACAATAGCTGGTGGCAGGCTCCGAGGTAGCATAAGGCGGCAATTCAGTCCAGGTATCGCCACCGTCTTCGGTAAAAATCAACTTGGCCGTGCTGGGCGAAACCCGTTTGGCGCCCAGTCCATGCAAGGTATCGGCGAAAGAAAAGAGGTTGATTTGATTATCAGCCGCAGAAAGTACTTCCCAATGATAGCCTTTGTCTTTGGAGCGGAACAATCTTTTGCCGGCACCCGTATTCAAATCGATGGTGCCAAACCAGACGTAATCACCCCGAACCTCATACAGCCCGGAGGAACCATATTCGTTCACGATGGGAGGAGGAATATCGCCAATGGGTACCCGATTCCAGTTTGTGCCGCCATCGGTAGTGGTATAGATTTCAAAAAAGGGAGTGGGGTCGGAGCCCGAGGGAGTAGGGTCGCCCATGGCCATCCCATGTTGAGCATCCCAAAAATGGACAAAATTGACATAACCGGAAGGGTCGGCAAAGCCGTCTTCCAATTGTCGGGTCCAGGTAAGGCCCCCATCGTCCGTGCGCAAAACGTAGCTGATAAAATCAGCATCCAGCCCACTCGCCCAAGCCGTGGTGGCGCTGATGGGACAAATATTGCTGGAATAGGGTTCGGGGCCCATGGGAATGGTTCCAGCAGCCCAGGTGTTTCCGCCATCCGCCGTTTTGGCGAAAGAGAGTTTTTCCGAAGGCAACCAATTGTAGGCATTGGAAGTTACCTCATATTTCATCGCTACGCACCAAGCCACCTGGTCGTTGTTTTGGGCGATGCGCAGGTCGAAAGCACCGAGGGTATCGGGGAAAACTGGGGAGTAAGCTTGCCATTGGGCGTTTGTAAAGCTTGGGAAAAACAGTAGCAGGGCAAAAGGGAGCAAGTTTTTTGATTGGTTTGTAATATTATCGATCATGGTTTAGGATGTTAAAAGGTTCAAATTAGGAGATGAGCGTTAGAAGTCATCTAATCACCGCATCAAGCAGTTGACGTTCACCAAGGGCTGCATCAGGTAAGTCCCATTGTCGAAGTCTTTGGTCTGACGAATGCCAAAGCAGAGCATGACATTCCGGTTGATACGCCAATCCCCGCCGATTGTGAGCATATAAAACTTTTGTTCAACCTTGGTATCCGAAAATTCATTTACTGGATCCATGGCATTATCGAAGAAAGCCTCAATAAAAAAATTGTGTTTCCGACTTCCGTAGCGCAAGTTGGCACCCAGAGAGACCACCTGTCCGATGGTAGGGGTAAGTCGCGAAGGTTTACGGGCGTAACGGGCCATGGCTGAAACCATCCCATTCCGTCCAATGCCCAAACCACCGCTTAGCCATACCCCATAACCCTGCTTGGTGATTTCAAGGGTATTATTCTGGAAACTAAAAGTATCCAGGACCCCGGGCATGGTAGGGCTTTCCACGGTTTTGATAACCGTGTTCTGTGTTTGGCTATACACCAATAAGCGACCAAAAGCAATATCCAAATAAGAGGAATTCCAATGTTTTTGAATGTAGTTCTCCCGAATCTCTGCCAACCGCTCGCTTTGGGCCCGTTCTACTTCCTGAATCGCATCCTCTAATTCTCGAATACTATCGGCCAATAGCGCATATTGGCCTTCATAATCCGGACTGCTCTTTTTCAACCGAATCTGTTCCATTTCAAGAGCCTTTATACCAATATAGAGGTCATCCTTTGCATCTTCCGAGCTTTCTTCTAAAGCTTGGAGCATTTCGGGGTCGTTCAAAGGATCGTTTTGCCGATACAAGTTAAGCTTGAGTGCCCAGGCAAGCCAGTTTTTATCGGCGGATGCTGTGGTACCAACACTTACACTCAAGGTGGAAAGTGTCCGGGTAAGGGGTGTTGCAGTGCGGTATTTGGCCGCTCCAGCACGGTCAAAAAAGAGCAACCAAATGGGTTGTGCCTCAATTGCCAAGCCGGGACTTAGCGTATATCCTTGTTGTCCATTGGTAAGGCTCCAATCCACCTTAAAATCATGCAAGGTGGCGTACCGTTCAATACGATTGGGGGTGTTTTCATTCAACATGTTAAACGCGGCAGAGCTTGGAATCGAAAATTCTGTCGATTTGACAGTTTTATTCTCAGCACTATTGGCGAAGGGCGACATCTCTTCTGCTTGCTGTGCAAGGACTGTGGTGCCATGCAGCAACACCACGGCAAGTACCCTAAAGAAGCTCATCATGAAATCGTTTTTATGGTGTGACAGATTTACCCGCAGTTGGGGCAGGTTTGTGTGGATGCCCGGAGCCGCGTCCCAATACAATCACATATCCTAATCAGGCTTCGGCTGCCGGGCAACCTTTTACAAACAGGTAAATTATACCCAACGGAAAGTGGTTTGCGAAAAAGGGATTTGGGGTTTATTCACCGGGTGAATTTGAGTCACCCGGTGAATAGCGCAAGCGGTTCGCATTTTTCGCAAACCACTTTCCGTTGGGTATAGTTGTGCAAATGAGGAAGTAAAGCCTACCCAGCATCCCCTCCCCGTATCGCATTGTTGTCTTCATCAGACTCATTAACCGTATCCGAGATATCCACTTCCAACATAAAATTGCAATCGCCACTGGGCGGGAAACTGCTACAGGTATTCGGACTGATACGCAACTCAACGGTTTCCCCAGGAGGAACAACCGGTATCGCCAATAGGATTTCCTGTTTTTGACCATTGGCTAAAAAATAGGTAAATCGGGCTTTCGACAGGGTGGAAGGTTTGCGGCCTTCGTTTTTGACGTATGCAATGCGGTGCGCACCCACAACCTTGGTGTTTAAGTTCCCTCCTTCAAAGGTGACGGGCGTCAGGTCAGCTCTGTTCCCTCCGCCACCGGTACCTGAAGCAAGCTTGAAACTTGTAGTAAAGGTGTTGTTCTCAAGGACATCTCCTTGAACGGTATTGGTGGTATTCACCTTTAAGGTTACTTTGAGTACGATGATATTCGGATCGGAAGGGATAGGGACCCTTTTCTCAAAGGAGGTATTGGCTCCCAGCGCTGGCACCTGGATGGTTTGTGTTTGCTCGTTTAATTTGAGTGTTGCAACAGATGCCCGGGCATTTCCACCAGATGTACCATTGGATGGCAGTGGTTCGTTGAATACCGTAATGACCAATTCATCACCATCTCTTTCCACCCTACCTGCAAGGTCGGGTTTCATGATGATTAGTCCTTGAGCAAAGATTTGTGATACCATAGCAAAGGCCATGGCTACTAAAATGAGTTTTTTCATTTTAACTAGAAATTTTAGTGTGAACTGAATTTTGGAAAAAGCGGGCTCAATTCCGATGGTCCCGGACGTTAAAATCTACAGGAACCCTGGCCGTATTGTTGTGTTCCCTAGATTCTCGAACCCTGTTCAAAGGGTCGATTTTCAAATACAAATCGATGATACCTCGAGGGTTAAAAGGTTGGGCAGGTACGAGATATACCCCTTGAGGTCTGTACATCCGATCCGGAACCAGTGCATCCAAGGTCACCTCAAATGATTTGTTGGGTTCAAGCACCTTACTTTCCAAGCCAGAATATTTGAGCACTAAATCCCGATAAACGGAGATCGCCAATATTTCTTCGGACCCCTGCTTCACCCAACTGGCATCAATGCGTACATCTTTCAGGTTCAACGACTCTGTCCCTTTATTGGTAATGGTATAGGTAACCGGGACATAGCCATGGGAAAGCTTATAATTACCTGCATCGATTTCTGTGATTGCAAGGTCTGGCAAGTCTGCTTTGACAGGTTCAAATGGGATTTTTTTTGCGAAATCAAGGCAAAGGAAGATTCCCAACAGTGGGAGGTAGGATAGGTATTTCATGATTGAAAAGCGCAGTTGTGGTTAGTTCAAAGGGCCAGTATATATGCAGATACAACTTTTAAAAGTTGTGTTCCATCGGCAAATCTGGTCAGGACCACTCGGACATGGGCCTGGGGCCGTCGTCTTTGGTCTGGTAGTACCTGCGCCACTGCTACCAGAAGCCAAGCGTGTGGTGCTTGAAGGTTTTTCTTCTTCTTGAGGAACTACATTCCCTTGTTTGTCCTTTACCAGGATTTCCACAATTTTCCCGTCTTGTTTGACCGCAAAAAAATTGAAATCATGTTCCTCGTGAAAAAGGTGAGTGCCGTCTTGCTTGGGTAGCTTCCGCAGTTTTTTGCTCACATCTGTTTGGGCCATAAGCGGGCCCCAGCAGCATAAAACAAGTAAGGCGAGGGTTGTGAGGGATTTGAGCATTTTTAGAGTGTTCATCTTAAAATTATTTTGGTAAAAGTGAAATGTTCTGTTTCAGACAGCCTCAATCAAATTGTTGTATCCCGCTGAAAAAATGTGGACGCAGAATTCATTTTTTTTCAAAAAAAAAACGGTCTGCCTGTGACCATGCACAGACCGACCGCTCGAAATCGCTACAATTTACCCC
>JALHPW010000456.1 GCA_022842255.1 Saprospiraceae bacterium
AGCCAGGAGCAGCGCCTTTCCGATTTCAAATTTCAAATTGTCGGTAAACATTGGCCATGCGGGACGGCCAAAACGCAGGTAAACCGGTCCGTGGTGCTCGGCAATGGCCATTGTAGCGGCTTTTGTCTGTGCAAAGTCACACGGATTGATCACCGTCATACCCGGCAGCATCCGCATCATGCCAATATCCTCGAGAATCTGGTGGGTGGCACCATCTTCCCCCAGGGTCACGCCTGCGTGGGAGGCACAAATTTTGACGTTTTTGTGCGAGTACGCTACGCTTTGCCGGATTTGGTCGTACACCCGTCCGGTTGAGAAATTGGCGAAAGTGCCCGTGAACGGGATTTTCCCAGCGGTAGCCAAGCCTGCTGCGATGCCAATCATGTTGGCTTCCGCGATGCCGATTTGGAAAAAACGCTCTGGGAATTCTTTCTGAAAATGCTGCATCTGCAGGCTTTCCATCAAATCGGCGGTGAGGCCAACAATATCGGGGTTCAAACGGCCTGCTTCGAGCAGACCCTGACCGAAGCCATCACGCGTGGCTTTGGTGCCGGTGGAGGTTATGTCGTTGATATTCATTTACTTAGATGTAGTATGTCGCGACTGCGAAGCCACTTTAGTGTGATATCGCAGCGCAAAAGAACCAAAAACATTGCTAACCTCCCAAGCCTCTTTCCAACCTCCACTCCCAAATCTTGCCATCTTCGATGTCCACATGCTCGTCAATGAACTGAAAACCAATCTTTTGGAGCAAATGGTTGGAAGCATTTTTTTCTGCCAAGGTATGAGCCGTCACGAGCTTCACCGATTCGTGTTGGAAGGCATTTTCCACCAGTGCGCGCGCGGCCTCCGTGGCCAGGCCCTGATTTTGATAGGATTCGGCAATCTCGTAGCCAATTTCAACCTCGCCCGAAAAGCTCGGCGTACCTTTGTAGCCGCAAGTGCCGATGAGCCGAACGTCGCGGCGATGCACGATGAGGTAGTTCCACCAACCAAGGTCGGCTTCGTGTTCCCGCAAAAAATCGCGCATCCAAATCATTGCCTCTGGGAAATGAAGCCAATGTTCGGCAAAATCAACCCCGCCCAAGCAAGCGGAAAGCGCTGGCCAATCTTCTGAGGCGATGGCTTCGAGCATCGACAAATTGGCGGGCACCAGAAAAAGTCGTTCAGTTTGCAACATGAGGGCACAAGATTCAGGAAGTTTTTTCAATTGAGCATGAACAAACTAATTCAACATTCCATTCAAGCGAGCATTGCCGTCAAACAGGCTATTTTGAGCGACACGGCTTTTTTACAAAAAATAGAACAGGCGGCACAAATACTTACCGAGACCTTTCGCAAGGATGGTAAAGTGCTTTTTTGTGGCAATGGCGGCAGTGCAGCTGACGCCCAACACATTGCGGCCGAGCTTTCTGGGCGATTCTATCTCGACCGGCCCGCACTTTTCGCAGAAGCCTTGCATGTCAATACCTCATTCGTAACCGCTGTAGCCAATGATTATGGCTATGATGCTGTGTACGCCCGCATGGTTCAGGCCGCAGGAAAACCCGGGGATGTACTGGTAGCCATCAGCACATCCGGAAACTCCACCAACATCTTGAAAGCCATAGAGATGGCCCGAGAAAAGGGGATGAACGTCATTGGTTTCACCGGCGAAACCGGCGGTAAAATGGCCTCCCTTTGCCACCTGCTTTTAAACGTGCCTGCTACAGATACCCCCCGAATTCAGGAAGCCCATATTTTGATTGGTCACATTGTTTGTCAATGGGTAGAGGAAGCAATGTTTGGGAATGTTTGACGCAACTTCACTTCCAAGCTTGCACCGTTTTTTTCACCAATAACCATGGTACTATCATCCCGTAATACCCCGCCAACCACGCGTCGAGTATCGGAATCCTGACCATCAAATCCTGCTCACGCAATACATGCAAGATTTTCCCCAGCAAAACCCAAACCAACAGCAACCTGCATAAAAATATGGCCAGTACGATTTGGGGGGCAAAACCTGACAACAACAGCAGGAAGAACAATAAATAATGCCCAACGTGCGACCCAGCCAACATCGCCAACACTAGTTTGTGCGGCCATTTATAGGCCGGACTTGCGGACAAATGACGCTGCTTTTGCCGGAGCCAAACCGCTAAACCAGTTGGCGCCTCGGAATACATAAAAGACTCGGGGTCAAGGCAAATGGTGGTGTTTTTAGCATGGGCGGCAGCGTTGACAAGCAAATCATCATCGCCGGAAATAAGTTGAGCATGAGTAGCGAATCCCCCTACCCTATCGTACACCTGCCGCCGGAATGCCAGGTTTCGGCCAACGCCCATATAAGGCATTCCCAAAAGGGCAAGCGAAAAATACTGTGCGGCTGTGAAGACCGTTTCATAACGCGCCCAAGCTCCCCACCCACTGCTGGAGGTAGCCACAGGGCCATATCCCAGAACGAACTCCGTAGTGGCATGTGTCGAAAACCCTGCAGCCATGTGTGTAATCCAGTTCGGACTGGCTGGTTGGCAATCGGCATCGGTGAGTAAAACAAGGCCGTATTTTGCCGCCGCGATGCCCTGCGCAAGCGCGTGTTTTTTACCTGGAAATTCTTTATCCACAATGCGAATCACACGCATACGCCCAGGGTCGTTTTCCTGAAAAACCTGTAGCACGGCAGGCGTTTCATCGTCCGAAGCATCATCCACCACTATCAATTCCCATTCATTGTCAACCTGTTGTGCCAAAATAGCGGGCAAATTGCGACGCAGGTTTTCGGCCTCGTTGCGAGCACAGAGGATAACGCTGATGGGTTGGTTGGTTCGTTGGTTACTGGCTACTGGTGATTGGTGATTGGTTATTGGGGATTGGTTATTGGGGATTGCTATTTTTAGGAATGCCAGTTTTCCAAAAACAAAACACCAGGCCGCCAGCTGTACCACAGAGGCTGCTACAAAAAGCCAAAATAGGGTTTGCAAAAAAATGGGTGCTGCTGAAAAGGGCATGGACATCTCAGGTCTAGGAAACTGTTTTAATACAGTTTCTAAGCATCGACTTGGAAATCTCCTAGACCCTCACCCCTTCGATTTTTCCTGTTTTTCTGCTTTTTTCGGCCATAAAACCCATTACATGGCTTTCGATGGACGCATCGATGGTGGAGGTGAGCAATTCAGGTTTGCGCTGGGATACGGCCTGGAGCCAATTGCGCACCAAACGCCAGTCGCCACCACCATGTCCGTCGCCACTCGAATTGTCGTAAACGGTTCGTTTTCCCGTCCGAAAATCAGTGAGCGTGAAGGTTTCCATATCGCCCACAATATCGCCCATACTGCCCATCACACGGGTGCGACGGCCTTCGTAAGAAGTAAAGGCTTCCATCGAAAAGCTGGCCGTAGCGCCCCCTTCAAATTCCATCGAAGCGATGTAGTGGTCCTCCTGGTTGTTGTCCATACGGTACACACAGCGACCGTAGTTGGTGGTACGCAGTTTTTCCAAAATATACTCTCCCTGTTTTTCCTTTTCTTCTGGAAGGTCGAAGACATAGGTCCGCTGACGGTTTCGGTAGTAAATTTTCATGGCCGAATACGGGCATGTGCCTTCCACCGCACAACCATTCATACAACGGTCGGTGCTGCCTTCTGGGGCATTTTCTTTTCGGAACCACTTGATTCCGCCCATTGCCACGATTTTTTTGCAGGGTTTGCCCACCATCCAGCGCAGGATGTCGAGGTCGTGGCAACTTTTGGCCAGGATAATGGGCGTGGTAGCGTTACGGTCGTGCCAATTGCCGCGCACATAACTGTGGCTCATGTGCAAGTGCTCTATGGGTTCCATGTGTTGCACACTCACAATTTCCCCAATCGCCCCGCTTTGCATCAATTCGCGTAGTTTTTCAAAATACGGTGCGTACCGAAGCACATGGCAAACGGCCACGATTCGGCCCGTTTTTTTGGCCAATGCGAGAATATCGCGGCATTCTTTTTCGGAAGGCGAAATGGGTTTCTCCAAGAGCACATCATATCCAGCTTTAAGGGCCGCCATACAAGGGCCATAATGCAGGTTATCTGGGGTGGTAATTAGCACCGCATCGGCAAATTTTGGGCGCTGAAACACGTGCTCCCAAGTACTGAACCGATTGGTTTCCAATATTTTGTGTTTGCTGGAATAACGTTCATTGCGCAGCGCAATGGGTTCGGCCACCCCCACGATGTCCATCTCTTCCGGGAAAGAAATCGCATAGTTACCATAAACATTGCCTCGGTTGCCCGCACCAATGGTAACGATGCTAATGGGCTTGGCAGGTTTGCGATAGAGCGGATTTTCTTCGGTCAGGATTGGAATCTGCGGGAAATCCTGTTCACCGGTAAAACCGGTCAGCACGGCAGCACCAGTGGCAGCGCCCAGGGTTTTTAGGAGTTGACGGCGAGATATAGGCATGGTAGGAGGTGGTGAGTGGTTAGTGATGAGTGATGGGTGTTTAGGGGGGGGGTGTTTATCGAGCGAAAGGTAAGCAATCATACAAAAAACGCCCCCCAGGAAAAACCTGAGAAGCGTTTGGATGGTCATTGGGTCATTGGGGCATTGGGGCATTGGGGCATTGGGGCATTGGGGCATT
>JALHPW010000457.1 GCA_022842255.1 Saprospiraceae bacterium
ACGGATTCCAGGAACATCCTTACCTTGGAGACTTTTGGGGCAAACCCCATAAACTCGGGCGCAACAAAGCCCCGCCTAATTTAGACACTTCCACATTTTCAAAGCATACATGTCCGATATTCTAGATTCCCTGAAAGAACACATAAGCCCTGAACTACTCAGTGAAACCGCAAAAATCTATGGTGAAAACGAAACCGGTGTTTTTAAAACCATCAGTTGTTTGGTCCCGACGATTTTGGCAGGATTGCTCGAAAAATGTGGCGATTCCCATGCAATTGACGCTGTTTTTAACAGTTTGCGCAATTTTGACCCCAAGATTCTCCAGCAACTCAACCAACTCGTTGACGGGAACAGCGCCGCCCAAAACACTCCCATGGAGATAGGCGCACAACTGAACAGCACGATTTTTGGGGCCAAAATTCCGGCCATTACCAATGCGGTAGCGGCATTTTCCGGCGTAAAACCAAGCACCGCTACTGCTTTGTTGGGTTTTACTACTCCTATGGTAATGGCCTTGTTGAGCCAGAAAATCAATACAGAAGGGCTTAGGCCTTCGGGCCTGGTCCGTTACCTTTTGGGAGAAAGAAACCGAATCGTTAGCTTGCTTCCCGCTGGGGTTGGCTCCCTGTTGGGTATGGCAAACATTGAAGGCATTGGCGCGCGCGACGAACGCCCAATTGCCGGGTTACGTTGGTTGTGGATATTGTTGGCACTCATTGTTTTAGGTGGAGTGCTTGCATATGGCTTGACCAATTGGTAAATCGCGGGACTAAAACCTGCCCACCACGGCAATGGCCTTTTTGATGCGCTGCACCTCGCCCTCCGGGCTAAATATCTCGAAATAAAGGATGTGAATGCCGGGGCGGGCTTTTTGGGCCTCCCCCGCGTCGGTATCGCCATCCCAGCGGACAATGCCTTCGGTGCCAATGAGGTTTTGCCGGACCAGGTTTTTGACCAAGTTTCCATCTGAATCAAAAATTTTCAGACTGGCGGCATAACCTGCTTGGGGAAGCTTGTAAACGATTTCAAGAAAATCCTCGTAATTATCGCCATCGGGCGAAAGCCGTGCGTTTGGGATGGAAATGAGTTCATCCCCAGCACTGGTTTGTGGCAAGGATTGCGAATTGGGCAGGGTAGGGGTTCCATACGCCCCAGTAATTAGCGGGGAGGCCGACGTCCAGTTGGAGGCCGCTTGGGTGGGCCCATCCACTCGAATCCGTTCGAGGGCCACACCTTCCTGTTCGGAAGTCGAAAGCAAGCCATTGTGCAATCCGCGTCGGTAATAAAAGGAATCCACTGTGATACTTTGACCGCCTCCTGCCCAATAAATTTTAATGCTGTCGTTGATGTCGTCCAAAGAAGGGAGGGCATTTAGCAGCACATTTTTTTTGATGATATTGGCAAAGTCCTCTCGTACATCAGGTGCATCGTTGCTAAATACGTGGTATTCACCTGGAAGGAAAAGGCGGTCTTGCTGGATTTGAACTACACTCGTACTGGTATCTGAATTGCTCGCCAGGAAAAACTCCGACCAGTCAAAAATCTTCTGGCTCCTGTTGTAAAATTCCAGGTATCGGGGGTTGCCGGTGGAAGGGTTAAACATGATTTCATTGATGACAATATCCTGAATATCAGGCTTTTCTGCCAAGCCAAGGTAGGTTGTATCCGTGAACTCGAACGGGTTGCCGCTGCAGTCCTCCACTGAATTCTCAACGGTAAGGGTGTACACCGTAGCAGGCTGCATGGGGCTTGCTAGGGTAAGCCGAACCAGGGCGCGGTCGGTGCTCAATTGTTCGGCAATGGCCACTGCAATACTGGGCGTCAATTGGTAGGCCGCGGCATCCTCGGCGGAAGCTTGCTCCAACCCTTCGGTAAATGTGAGCAATATGCTACTGGGCGATTCCGGAAAAGCTTTGAACAAGCGCGGCGCGGTATTGTCAAGGTTTGTGGAAAAGGCTGCGTTTTGAGCAGCAGGGGTACCTCCGATGGTAGCCGGACAGGATTGCCAGTTTTCGCCACCTAGACAAGGTAGGCCGAGGTTGATGCGCTCCAGGGAGTATCCACCATCGTCCCGGCCCGCAATGGTATGCCAGAGCACATCGTATGCTACCCGGTCGATGACATTGCCCGCCGCGTCGCTTAGGGTGAGTACATCGCTGTCGTTGTTTAAAATAATTGGACTGACAGCTATGCCTAGAACCTTGCCCGTGGTAGCCGACTGCAAGGAACTTGCGTTGATGGTGGCGCATAGGGCAACGTACTCGCCGGCCTGCATCAAATAGGTAGGCAATGGAATCGGTGCTCCGGTAGCGTCCTGGATGCGAATGGTGGCAAGGTCAATCACCTTGTTGGAACGGTTGGAAATCTCCAGCCATTCCACTTCCGGAAGTCCAGCTGTGGGGCTGGGGTCGGACATGATTTCGGAAATCAAAATATCAAATTCGGTGGCTAATCCTATGACAACATATTGAAAATCAGCAGTTTGAAGGCTGCCTGAATTCCCCAGAACATCTTGAACATCAGCAGCTTGAAGTGTGTAGTTTCCGGTAGAAAGGTTGTTCTGTAGGGTGAGTACAACGCTTCGATTGTCGGCTTGGAGCGCGGCCAAAAGGGGTTGGCCAATCCCATTGTTGATGGAATAATGGGTTGGGTTTTCTGCTGAGGCCTGGTCCAGGTCTTCATCAAAAACCACGGTTACCTGGCTTTGATTATCGGCTTCGACAGATACCAAAACAGGCGGCTGTGTATCGGGCACATCCGGCCGGATGTTGATGTTGTCTAGGAAAAATTTGGTTGCATTGGAGATGGTGTACACGCATTGAACGCCAAAAAAGCGGTTGGTGCCGCCCGGCCACGTGTTTTCTGGGAGGCTGAACTGGGTTTGCAAGGCGGAGTTGACAGGACCGGCTTCCAGGGTCCAATCGCCTGATATGGTGCGTTTTACATGAATGCGCAAATGTGGGGAAAGGGCGGCGAGCCCAGGCAATCCTACCGCTAACTGCGTTTTTACCCCAGCATCCTGACGGTAAAATTTGATGGCATCGGCACTCCCTGTTTCACCCATTTCGATAAAATAACCATTGGCAAGACTGGGGTCGGCTTGGTCGGATTGTAAATAGACCCGCAGTAAGTTTTGATTGGAGGGGTCAAAAGTTAGTCGTAGTTCGAAATCCCAAATCGTACTGTCCGGAATGTTTCCGGCTACCCAGAGTGATGAATTCCCTGCCATGGTGGCATTGAGCTGAAGTTCGCCAGAGGTGCTGATTTTGAAATTGGCCGCATCGCCCACCCAGGTTGGGTTTTGGTCAAAATTTCCATCTGAAAAGTCATCCAGGATTTGACAGTACAAGGTTTGAACGGAAAATACAAGGAAGAGTAGGGTAGGGTGGAACAAGGATATTTTCATGCGCGTGGGCTGCCGTAGTTTTGTGCGTAAACTTACTTGGTATGCCGCATTTCGATTGTAAAATTTTGATACTCCCCTTGTTGTTCTTTGCCTGTACACACGAACAAACGTATGACCATCAACTGATTGTACAGGTAGAACAAACACCGCTCCGCGCCGAACCCAATGAAAAAAGCCGTGAAATTGGTTTGCTCCGAAAGGGCGAGGCACTCAAAGACCTTGGAGAGGTAGGCAGTTTCGAGTCCCAAATTGCAGTTGGGGAGGAACTGGTACAAACCCCCTGGATAAAGGTGGAAAACACAAGGAAGGAAATTGGTTGGGTCTTGGCTTGGGCTTTGGAACCTCGACAAAAGCGGGCGGATTGGATGCTCCAAAAACGCTTGTTGGTATATTTTGGTCAAAACCTGAGTGCCCACCGAAATGCATTGGTCCTTGCTCTTTCAACCTTGGAAACCGAGGAACAAATGGCCGAAGCCTGGAAGCAGGGTACCGAATTGCGGGATACTTTTTTGACTGTGCTTTCCCGCCGACCAGCAGGCGGTTTTTCACCACAATTCAATTGGTTAAATGGGGCAATCCCGGGATTCATTTTTCAAAAAATAGGGGAAAATGAACGACCCCATCTTTTTGCGGATTACCAATTTTGGATGGATAAAGCATTGAAAACCAAAGGGCTACAAGATGATTTGTATTTCCAAACCTGCCTTGCTGCTTTTCCGCACGATGGAATCGAGTCGTTTTTTCCCGTATGGAAATTCCAGATTTCCGAAACAGAATCTGCCAGCCAACTGGGGACGGGCCAACACCTGAAAATGTTCCTTCAAATTGACAAGGCACGTGCCCAGGGGTTGCTTTTCGGAAAATCGTTGGATGCAATACGCGAGCAACTGTACGATGACATTTTTGACGAAAAGGTGCGTTACTGGCAACCGCAGGGAAAAATCCTGGAAGAATTGGAACAAATCCTCGAAACCCAGCCCAAATGTGTTTGGGCGCAGGTGCTGGAATCCATCATGATTCGAAAACGGATGTTCGAAGAACCTGAGAAAAATGGGATTGTGCTTAATTTGCGAAGTGGGGAATGATGGGGAAGGGTTGATGAGGGTTTATGGGGTTGATAGGGTTGATAGGGTTTATGGGGTTGATGGGGTTGATATTTTGTAATACAAAAGCAGCTATTTTCCAATTTTTCT
>JALHPW010000458.1 GCA_022842255.1 Saprospiraceae bacterium
CTTCAGTAGCGCCTGGGATGTTCGAAAAACTGTTGTTGTCCAACGATTGCTGCCACTGATAAAGGATGGTGCCGCCAGTACCCCCATTAGCTTCCAAAGTACTGGTTATAGTTCCTGGGTCGAATGGGTTGCCACCCATGTTTGGGGTGGGTAAGGTGATTGTACCGGGGTCAGTAACGTTCGAGCACTGGGCGCAAGGACTGAGCTTGACAAATGCCGGGCTTCGGTGTATCATATTGATTACCAAGGCGCCACAGCGCCGGTTGCCAAAGGCTTCGAAGGTCGCTCCAGCTTGGGCGCTTTCGGCAAAGGTTTGTGCGCTGGCAGATTCCGCCATATAGCCCTCGGCCAAGGCATCTTGCCAGTCGATGTTTTTCATCACAGGCACATCTTGGTCGATGTTCATATCGTTGGTCATGCGCGGCGACCAAAAAAGGAGATAGGGGTCCGTGCTATCGGGCTTTGCGATCAGGAACACAAAAGCGTCTTCGTCTTCTAAAAGCGCCTTGTGAAACACGTGTTCGCCAAAACGTCCCTTCAAGTCCAACATGCCGTACCAGGCCGGTTTGGCGCTTGCACCGTGCGCCTCCAGAGGAGAGGCCCAAGCGCTGTTGGCTGGATGGGTGCCCAGCCTCCAGAAGCCCGCGCTGTTGTACAGGCCATAATAGTACTGGTCGGTGGTTCTGGCCACATCGTACGCGTTGTAAAAGAACAGTTTTTCGAAATGGTAGCGACTGTGGAGCAACAGTCCGCGGAGCAGGTAGGCGTTTTGGGTTTTTTCCCCGACAGAATAGCTGTCAAAACCATATTCTGAGCTCCAGAGTCTTGTTTTGCTCAGAATGCCAAGCGCGTCGTTTTGATTGCCTTTCAACCAAGCGGCCAGGTTTTGGATTTGCCAGGTTTCGGAACTGGGGTCTTCTGGGTGGGTCCAGGTGTTGGTGCCGGGCTTGAAGCTATAGGGGTGACAATCAATGGCATCCAGGTCCTGTAACAAGCCACAATCGGCTACATCCAGATAATCCCCAATAAAATCATGGCGCTCCAAACCGCCGTTACAATTGGAAAAATCGCGCAAGAGAGAGGGACAATTGTTGTCGCGGTATGCCTGAAAAGCGCCGGCAATCAATTTCATTTTCCAGTTTCCGGCTGATTTTGGTCCATACTTGGCTAAAAATGCGTTTCTCGCCCCGTTCAATAGGCTGTGGTAGTCGGCCTTGACTGGGTAGTCCCAAAGCTCGTTGCCCACCTGATAATTGGAAACCAGTATTTGACTGGCGGTTCCGTTGGCCGGGGCCAATTCATCGATGAATTTTTTGGTGTAATTCTCGTACGACTGCAAGATGCCCGAAGCGCCCGACATCGACCAATCGCTTTCCCGGTAAATCTTTTCTTTCCAGGATTGAGGGGCGTATTGCAGGATTTCGGTTGCGCCGGTGATGTTTACAAAGCCATGGGAACGGTATTTTGTGTAAAGGTTTTTGTTCCTGTCCATATGGGCAGGCGTGCCTTCTGGCTGTGTGTTTTTGGGTTTTATGTTGAGGTCGTAGTTTTCCAAACTGGCGTCGAAATCTTCGTCCATGGTGTGGAAATTCCGGAACTGTAGGGTCAAATCGGTGATTTGGTTGCGGGTTTCTTGTTGGAACGACCGGAATACCAATCCCCCATCGTTCACGCCAATCATGGAACCAAAAGTGAAAGGGCTTGGCTGGTTGTACTGTTGGTCGACCCATGCCATTTCGGCCAGACTGAGATTTTTGCCGTATTCCTTATTGGGCAGACAAGGGCCCATGGCCTGGGTGGTGAAGGTGGTAACAGGGGAAAGTTCGCTCAATCCATAGTCGCAAACAGCCTGAACCTGCACTTGGTACACGGTTTCAGGGTTCAAAACAACCTCCAGGACGTACAAGGATGGTGGAATGTCGGTTCCAATCGTGGTCCAGTTTCCGGCTGTCCCTTCCCGGTAGGATATGTAATACCCCAACACGCCAGGCACCGCTGGCAAATCAAGCGTGACATCGAAGATTCCGGGGATTACCATTGGGGCGGCGGGTGTTTCGCAATTCCCTGCAATGTCGACGGTGGTTCGAAAAGCCTCGCTGGAAGTCCCACTACAATGGCGTTTAAGTTCCACCTGGTAGGAGCCCGGAGCTAAGTCCGGGATGGTAAAGGGAGGGTTGAGCAGATTCAGCGCGCCCACGGGAATCAACCAATCGCCCGAATCCCCTTTTCGGTAGCGAATGGAATAAATGCCTGAAGAAGTCCAGCTCACACGTATGTCTGAGGTGTCCACAACCACAGCCGCTCCCCCACTGGGCCCAGCGCAGGTAGCAGAGCTATTGATGGTGGCCACATTCAGGGTTGGCGACCAAGCAGAGACCTCATTGCCACATTTCGAGCGGATTTCGAGGGTGTAAGCGGTGTTTTTTCGCAGCCCGCGCAAGGTGAAGGGCGGCAGGCCGCAATCCTCTACGATGGTTTTATCGGCTGGATTGGCCGTTTCCCAGTATCGAATTTGATATTGAGAAGCTTGTGGGAGGGGCATCCACTTGAACACAAGTGCGGTAGATGTTTGCGGTGGGGTCAGCCCAAAATTGTTTGGGGGAAGGCATTGTGCGTTGATACTGAGTGCAAAAGCCAGACAAACGGGCACAAGCATGCACGAACGGAGGTAGGAAGGTAGGCTCAAAACGAAGGACGATTAAGGGTGATTAAGCAATGGTGTGTATCGAATATGTCTACATATTCGAAAGAAGTATACGAAGGAGATACGCCGCTGGTTTTCAGCGCTTCCTAAAAGATTATAAAAGAAGAAATAAAAAAATGGCGCTTTTAATGATTTGGGCATCAATACAATACAGATGTTGATTAAAAGCCATGCATCCCCAAAATTTACCAGAAGGGATTAAAATTCATGGGCTTTAGGCATCTAAAAACGCATTTTGCTTGTGGCAAAGGTAGGTAAATAATTAAAAAAATTTAAATTGTAGTAAGAATGGGGGATGCCTCTTGGGCATGGGCTTGAAATAGTGCCCACTGTGGAATATCTTTGAACGCTGGTTTGACCTCTCGGCTATCTATTTTGCTCACTTCAAAACGGAAACCACTATATGATGCGCCTAGTTTCAATGCTTCCTTGCTTGGCCTTCGGGTTAGCCCAAACCCTTTCGGCACAGACCATCATTTTTAGTAATTCCGGCAGCTCCTACACCGACACAGATGGGGTAACCACAGATGTGTTTGGTCCCGTGAACGTGTCCAATTGTACCTCTATTTCCTTCTCGGTGGAGTATAACTTTTCGATGCCATTCGCTGGAGCGGGCAATATGGAATCCAGCATAGAGTGCCCGTTTGGAATCCCACCTTGCCAGGGCGACCCTACTGACCCCAGTGGTGGTGGATGTGATCAGTGCTGGGATTTCTTTTATGCGCAGTTCCAGTTGGACGGTAACAATGTGAACACTCAGTTGGTGGGTGTGCCAGGAAGTACCAATCAATCTGGCACCTTGACCTTTGGACCGATTTGTACAAATGGTGCCACGGACGCTGGTATCATCCTGCAAACACAGACCTGGGCGGCCAATGAAACCATCACTTTCTCCAATATTACGATAACGTGTTGGGATGGCTCCGTAGCCACGGTGGAAGCAAACCCCGCCATGGGTTGTGCAGGCCAACCCTTTAACTTGGTCGCAACGCTTACCAATCCAGTTGACGTGTCCAATACACTATGGGCGGGCCCGGGAACCATCGTATCCCCTACCAATTTGAATACCATCGTGAATGCTGCCCCCGTTGGCACACATACCTACACACTTACAGCCACGGACGACAATGCCTGCACCCAAAGCAGCACGGTGGAGGTCACCGTGTCGCCCGCCCCAACCATGGTAGACCCGCCCAATATTACGGTGTGCGCTGGGGAAACCGTCGATGTGGTGTTCAACGGGAGCGTCAACCCGGAATTCAGCTGGGTCAACAGCAATACGGACATAGGTTTGGACGCGGACGGGGCTGGAGACATCAGTTTTACAACGGCAGCGGTCCAAGACCCTATCACCGCAACCATTACCGTTACACCCAAAGAAGATGGTTGTGAAGGACCTAGCCAAACATTTACGATTACCGTAAAGCCGGTCCCATTTATAAACCCGCACCCTGATTCCGTATATTGCTCAGGGGAGTGGATTTGGATGTATCCAACCGGGACCAATGGCGCAACCGTGAATTGGACCAATGACAATTGGGACATTGGCATTGGTGATGGCTTTTTGATTTTGCCAATCAATTGGGGAAGTTGTTGTACTCAGGTGTCTCAACAAGTGGTTGCAAATTTTGTCATGACCCCAACGCTGAATGGTTGCACAGGCGATCCAGTGTCTTTCACCATGACCATGAATCCGATTATCCCCTCGCCCGATTACGACAACCAAAATGTGTGCAGTGGGGAGCAGGTGGATGTTTTTTTGGGCAACCCGGATTTTACCTGGACCAATACTAACCCCAATATTGGCTTAGCTTCCAGCGGAACGGGGGATATATCGTTTACAGCAGCCACGGTAAGCACCATCACAACTGGGGTTGTAACCGTAATACCCG
>JALHPW010000459.1 GCA_022842255.1 Saprospiraceae bacterium
CAGGGTAGCGCTCTGGAGCGCGACAGACGCCATCTTGGGTCGGTCCAGGACTAAGGTGTAAAGCGATTCAAGGATGTTCAGGAGCTGCTTTTTTAGTTGGCTCCAGGTGGGTAATCCCTTTATAAAAGATTCAAAATCAAGGACATAGTCGATGTCGTTGTGCGGCTCCAGCCAAATGATATCTGTGTAATACTGGTGCCAGGCGCCCTGCAATTGAGCGGTTTCCCAAGGCAAATCCACAAAACCCTGGCGTTGGTAGGCCGATTTTGTAAGGCCAATGAGGTAAACCCCACCGTCGGTAGCGGGCCCCAATACCAGGCTTTTTTTTGTCAAAACCTGATTGGCATCCAATAAAAGGGAGGTAGAAAGGTTCGGGCAGTCGTTGCCGATTGCAATGACTTTGCTGAATCCTTTGGCAAAAACCGACTCAAAGGCATTGGCCAGGTTTTCGCCAAAGGAGTGCGCAAACTGCGCGTTCGAACCGTAAAAAAAAGTAGGGATTCGGGTCTTTTGGGCGGTAGCAAGGGTATGTCGTATCAATCGCTGGGCGATGGCCTGATTGCCCTTTTTACCGACCCGCTGGTCAAACGTCTTCACCTTGGCCTCCTGGGAGGCCGAGCGGGAAAAGATTAGAATGGCGGTTTGACCCAAAGGTTTGGACATCACGATAAAGCCCCGGATTTAAAGTGCGAAATGTAGGCTGCTTTTCAAGAAACACATCCGTGTTTTTCAGAACACGTCTTAATTGTTTTGCAGCCGACAAAAAACTTCAAGTTGGGCGATATACGAGATGAACTTGGCTTTAGGATTTTTGATTGTCAAATTTGCTTTAAAAAGACGCTCAAAACATCACTTTTGCTCGATTAATTGCTCCAATACATACTGGAGCGCTTCCTCGCTTTTGACTTGGATGTTTGGTTTTACCCCCACTTGGTCCAAGCGGCTGCCATCCGGGGTGTAATAATCGGCATTGGGAATGACCGCGGTAAACCCACTGCGCAGCGGATAACTCGAAGCGCTGAGCATGGCCCCTGCCGTTGGTTCGCCCACAATGGTGACCCGGCCAGAGTGTTTAAAATTCCAGGTAAGTGGCTCACAAGCACTGGCCGAGCGCTGGTCGGTGAGCAAAAACACCTTACCCCGAAATTGCTGCATGCCGGGGCGGGCCTTCAACACCACGAAGCCATTGTCATCCAGCTCCTTTAAAAATTCCAACACATCGGCTTTGTTGAAGGCGGGCATGGTGGACAGTTCGGCAGCACTGGGCGGGGTAGGGTGTTGGTTGAACCATTTTTGGGTGAGGTAAACCCCAGTGGAGGTTTCTTCGGGCACTAGGTATTTGGCAAGTGTAATACCTCCTTCAAGGGAACCGCCACTGTTGCCGCGGATATCCACGATGAGGTTTTGGTAGTTTTTTGCCAATACGATTTGCATCACACTGTCTACATCGCGGCCAGGACAATGGAAGGATTTGATGCGCAAAACCACCGTTTCGGGTGTTTTTTCTTCCAGCGATACTTGTCCGGCGCGGAAGGCGAACCGTTGTTTGATTTGGGCTGCGCCAGCGTTGGGCTGTTCGGTGCGGAACAGGGATTTGTGGGTGAAGGGCAGTTTTTTGGCGTAGCTGTGAAAGCCAAAAACCAGGTCGAGGTCGTCAACTGCCTGTTCCCCTGTATTTTTGATTTTGCGTTCAAACTTTTTCCAAGCCTTGGTTTCAAGCACTTTACGGTTGTAAATGCGCGCTTCGTACGCTGCCAGCAAATCTGTCACGATGGACGAATAATCATCCATCGGGCCACGGTTGTCAGCACGAACCCCTTCAATGACCCCGATGGTTTTACCCTTGGCATTCACTAAAGGAATGGTCAGGCGCCCGCCCTCCACTACGCCCTGACATTGGAAGGCAGGGGTAACGACCAGGTCGAGCATACCGCTTAAAAGGATTTTGCCGTCTGCCAGGCTTGCTTTGCCCGCGGTGAGGTTGACAAATGCACCAGTGCGCAACATGGTCTTTTTTGAAAATAGTTTGGCGGAGCCAGCTTTGAACCCGCCCACTAGGTTTTTGACGGCTTTTTGGTGCGAACTGGCTTTGAAATCGGAATCGTTGGAAAACCGAAAATCCAGGCTGGTACGCATCTCCCCAAGTTCAAGATGTCGGAGGGTTACGTTCCAATGGCCGCCCAAGGTTTCAGCGGGACTTTGAGCGGCGAGTGGGAAAAAAATAGTGGACGCTAGCATGGCAGCAAGCACGATGAGCAGGAATTTGAACAGGTTCATTTTTGGTATGCAATTGAATGGTGGAGTGTTGAAATGCGGGTGGCCAGCCCGAGAATGTCTGCGGCAAAGGTGAATGGCGCCAACGCGAGACACAATACCAATGGCGCGAACCAAGGTTTTTTGCCCGCGACATAAGGCACTTGAAACTTGTGTTTTGCCTGAAATACGGTTTTCCTGGCCTGAAATACGGTGATGCTAACCCTATCTTCGCCACCGCAAATGGCCAATCACATCGTTCACAATACCATAAGCATCCACCTCAGCTTCCGCCTGGCCCGAGGTTGGCGATGGCTGTGGTTCACCCTGCTGGGAGTGTTGTTGTACCAGTTTTTTACCCTGCAACGACCTGGTTTTGGAGAGTTGGGACTGCTTTTTAAGGGTCATTTCTGGGAATATTTGCGCCAGTTGTTGGGCTATTATTTCCTCTTTGAACTGGTGTCGGTATTTATTTTTATGCGGTTGGCAGTGCGGTATGTCCGTTGGACGGGCATGGATAAACTGCCGCTTTCCTTGAACGGTGTACTGATGCACCAGTTGAAGTTTTTGCCGTATGTTTTGGGCGTGATTTGTGTTTTTGGTCCCATTACCAATGGATTGCGGTACCTCGCGGTTTTTTTTCCGGACTACACCTGGGCAACGTATTTCCCGGAGTACTTTTTTACGGCGAGGATGTATGTCAACTACCTGCTCCCGTTTCTGATTTTTGGCTACACCATCCTGAATATCAACCTGTTTTTGGATTACAACGATTGGCAACATGGTCGCTTTGCACAATTGACCCAGGGCAAGGAAGGGACCGACCGGTTTCTCAAAACCATCGAAGCCCGTGACGAAGAAGGAGAGACGCTGCTGGCAGTGCAGGAAGTGCTGTGGTTTGAGGTAGAGGAAAAAAGCTATCGCGCTTTTACGCAGGGAAAAACCTACCATATTCGAAAAACACTTGCCGAATTGGAAGCCGAACTTGATCCGGCCCAGTTTTTTCGGGTCAACCGTGCTGTGATCATCAACCTCGCGTTCTTGAAAAATTATTCGTTTTGGGAAAACGACAAATACATCCTGCGGCTCACGGATGAAAAAACAACGTTTGTGATGCAACGGCTGCGGTTGAAAGAACTAAGGCAACGACTGCAGCAGGGGTAATACACCATAACAGTTTATATAAAACATTCTAAGCATCCCGCTTTCCACAGCCTCATGGAAACACCGCCCAAATGGCTCGTTTACGGATATATGGCTTTGTTTGCCTGGATGCCCTGGTCGCTTGATGTTGGCTTCGGCACCTGGCGTTTGGGCCTGCCCAGTCAGCCGATCATCGCACTGTTGGGCTTGGGCTTGGTTTGGCATTTTGGGCGGCACCCCATGCGTATTCAAACGCTGTTTTTGAAGAACAGCTTTCTTCAAATCAGTTTGCTGTATCTGCTGTGGATGCTTGTAAGTGTTTGTTTTTCAAGTGATTTAATCGTTTCCTGGAAATACTGGGTGGTCGCAGCGGGGCATTGGTGGGTGTTTGCGGTCGGTGTTTCAGCATGGCCGGGTTTGTGGAAGCGAGCATTCCCATGGTTCGTTTTTTCAATGGCAGGAGTGGCGGTTTACACCATTGCCCACCATGCATTGTATCATTTCCGGGCCGATCAGGCTCAACTTTCCCCGGTGCCGTTTTTTAATGACCACACCATTTGGGCCGCTACGGTGGTCATGGTGTTGTTTTTGATCCAAACCCTTCCGCCGTTTCCGGATTGGAAGGAGCCGACAAGCCAGCAGCCGATTTCTGTCTTCGCGCACAAGGCATTTCAGTTTTTCAAGCCCCTGGGAAGCGCCTTGCTTTTCCTGGCCCTGCTTGTTTCTACTTGCCGGGCAGCCTGGGTCTCGGCGTTGGCGGTTTGTGGTGTTTGGCTTTTTAAGTCTATGGGTGTGAAAGCCCGATGGTTGATGCTCTTTGCTGGATTAATGATTTGTTTTTGGGGCGTTTCTAAAGTAGGTCGGTATGTGTCGCAGGATGTCTCTTCGATGGAGCGTGTCAACCGCTGGTCTTGCGCGTTTCGAATGGTGAAGGAAAGGCCGGTTTTGGGTTTTGGCCCGGGTACCTTTCAATTTCAATACCTTGATTTTCAAAGGACTGAAGAAATGACCCGAATCAGTGTCCGGGAGGCGTTCGACCATGGCATGCCACATCCAATTGGGCGTGGGGGTGGGGCGCATTCAGAGTATTGGAAGGCTTTAGCGGAGACGGGATGGCCAGGGCTTTTACTTTTGCTGGTCTTGTTGGGTGTAGTTTTTTGGAAAGGATACGCAGACACGCTGAAATT
>JALHPW010000460.1 GCA_022842255.1 Saprospiraceae bacterium
GTCCGCGACTCCGGTGCGCCCATGCTTGGTATCAATCTCGGCCGACTCGGTTTTTTAGCCAGTATCGAAAAAACCCATATCCGGCAAAGTGTAGGGATGCTTGCACGCGGGCAGTACACCATCGAGGAACGCGCCATGATTTACCTCGAAAGCAATCCGCATATTTTTGGCCACATGCCTTTTGCGCTCAACGACTGCACCCTGCTTAAGCGCGATACTTCCTCCATGATTACCATTCATACCTTCCTGAATGGCGATTTTTTGAGCTCGTATTGGGCAGATGGCATCATCATTGCTACACCAACGGGCAGTACGGGCTACTCGCTGAGTTGTGGTGGGCCCATTATTTTCCCCAATTCGGGCAATTTTGTCATTACCCCTGTGGCACCGCACAACCTGAACGTCCGTCCGCTCGTGCTTTCCGACCAATCGGTCATTTCCTTTGAAATTGAAGGTCGGGCAGATAATTTTATATGTTCCCTGGATTCGCGTTTTGAACTCGTCGGCAACCACCACCAACTGGCAGTGCGCAAAAATGATTTCACCACGAAACTGGTACAATTGCAAGACACTACCTTCCTCAACACCATCCGCGCCAAATTGGGATGGGGAGAGGATGTTAGGAATTGATTTTTTGTTTGAGTGGTTTGAAGGGTTTGAATTGCCTCTTCAAACTCCTCAAACCATTCAAACCACTCAAACCATTCAAACAATTCTAAACAATGGAAAACGCCCAAACCCTAGTCCTAGACACCATCAACGGCCTATTGGAAGAAAACGAGGTCGAAAAAGCCCTAGACTCCTTCAAAGACCTGGACAAACAAACCGGGGCCGGAATCTGGCAGGACATCACCCTACAATACAGTCGGTATCGCTCCGCGCAACAGGCTCAAAATCAAGGCCGTATCCCTTACTCTGAGTTTAGCATGTATGAAAACCAGATTAAGTTTGCCTTGACTGAGCTAATGAAGAGTGTGCCACGCAAAATTGAACTGAACGCAAAAATTCGGAGCGTAAAAGCATACGATTTTGAAGTGCCCAACAAAGAGCGCTTCGAAAAAATGATTGGAAAAACCAGCAACCTGCTGGGCATGGAATGGTTTGAAAAAGCGCGTAAAGCAGCCAATGCGGTGTGTAGGGTGGTTTGTGAAAATGGGGCTACCGGAACCGGTTTCCTCACCAAAGAAGGATATGTGTTTACCAACAACCACGTCATTGAATCGGCAGTGGTGGCCAAAACCGCCCGGGTTGAGTTCAATTTTGCCGAAGGCCAATCCGTGACCTCCTATCAAATCGACCCCTCCGATTTCAAAACCAGCCCCAAGGAAGAGCTAGATTTTAGCCGCTTGAAGGTCATTGACCGGAGCGATGCGCCTTTAAGTCAGTGGGATTTTGTAGAGTTTGAAACAGAAACCTTCCCGCTGGTAGGCGAAAACGTGACCATCTTCCAACACCCGCTTGGCAAACCGCGACAGTTTGACATGGATGCGGTTTTGGGACAAGTTGGGCATTTTCTATATTACTCCACAGAGACGGATTATGGCAGCAGTGGCTCAGCTGTGTTGAACAAGGATTGCAAAGTGATTGCGCTGCACCATGCTGGGAAGACTTTGCAAGAAGGAGGTTATGTCATTAACTCAAAGGGAGAGCGCGCCGGAGCAAACTGCGGGGTTCTTTTCCGTGATATTTTTGCCTTTATTGGAAAATAAGCGCCCTGTTCACGCAATGAGTTAGCAATCAACAACATAATTCATTGTGTCATCGTGAAAGTCAAGTAGTCAACCAAACATTGACCACATTGCCCACATTAAACCAATTGACCACATTCATCAAATTGACCACATTCATCTCATGCCACTTACCAAACCACTTTCGGAAGTAAAGGAAGATATCAGGGCGTTTGTAGGAGAATCAGAACACCTCAAAGCCCTTCAATACCTACAAGAACAGCTCCCCGAAAATTCTGGGAAACGCGATCAAGCCAATTTGATTCAAGCCAACTTGACCCTGGCCAACCAAAAATACCATACAAACCAGATAAAGTTTGAGGACCATGGTGTAGAACTCTCAAAAGTTGGCGCCGCTATCCTTGAAATGGTAGCTGGACTGACCGAGGCTGACTTTATGGCCAAAGCCACCGGGGCACCTGCTGTTTCGGCCATCCCAAAGTTTGTGGTGATTTACAACGAACTTGACAAGCCATTTTTCGATGGCTTGAAAAAACAGTTGACCGTACTCGAACGATTCAAAAAGCTTCGTTTTGTGGATGTAAACGGAGGTGATGGAAATTTGGAAGAGCGCGCCAAGGTTGAGATTGCCGACGCAGACTACCTGTTGGTGCTCCTTACCCCGCAATTCTTTATTCCAGACCCAATCGACTGGTTTGACCTGGTTTCCAAGGCTTTGGGCGAAGGTCGCAGGATGATTCCCTTGCGCATCCAAAAACTTCCGGATGAAGTGCCCGAACTTGAAAAATTAAAATCGCTCCCTTCCATGGGCCGATGGGTTTCTGAGATGCCCAATCAAGACAATGCCTATGCGGAGATTGTTGGGGAGCTCAGGAAATTGCTTCCAAAATGACGATTTTTCAATCTCTTCCTTTGATTTCCTCCGCGTTCTCTACATTTGCGGACTTTTTTCAGAAGGGAGAGGCTTGAAAAGTTTTATTTATCTCCCCCGCTCACTTAATAACTCACTTATTTTCAACGAGGTATGCAAAGCAAAGGCGTTGTACGTTTCTTCCTGATTGCACTCACGATCGTGTGCTTGTACCAGTATCTGCTCGTCATTCCGACGAATAACATCGAATCCGATGCTCGAGCTTACGCGGACGATTGTTCCGGTAAAAACACCAAGCTCGGCTGGCAGGGATGCTATGCCGAATATTTGGACTCTCTCTCCACCGAAACGGTTTTTGAGATTCCACTCATCAAAAAATTCACCTACGCCGACTTGAAAAAAAGTCAGTTGGCCATGGGCCTTGACCTCAAAGGCGGTATGAGCGTGTTGCTCCAGGTGGATTTGCGCGATTTCCTGGAAAGTCTTTCGGGCAATAGCACCGACCCAAATTTCGCCAAAGCGCTCAACCGCGCCACCGAACTGCAAAAAACGCAGCAGGGCGACTACATCGCACTCTTCGCGCAAGCATGGAGAGAAGTGGGTGAAGGCCGCAGCTTGGCCTCCATTTTCGCCCGCAACGAAGCCAGCGGTATCAAATTCGATGCTCCGGATGCAGACGCGCTCAACACCATCCGCACCTTGGCCAACGGCACCGTGGGCGAGACTTACAAGCGCCTCAAGCAGCGTATCGACAAACTCGGCGTGGTTCAGCCTAACGTAAGCCTTGATGCAGCCCGCGACCTTATCCAGGTCGAACTGCCTGGTATCGACAACCCACAGCGCGCCCGCGACATGCTCGTAGGCCAGGCCAAACTCGAATTCTGGGAAACCTACCGCGTCAGCGACGAAGGCATTATCCAAGCCTTTGTCAATGCGGACGATATGTTGAAAGCCAACAAGGCCGCCGTAAGCGGACAGGTTATCGAAAAAGATACCGTGTATGAGTACCCGAAAGGCCCAGACGGCAACCCGGATACCACACAAGCGAAAGTACCCGTGATTACCGACCGCTTGAATCAAGATTCTGTGGCTGGACCACTTATTTCATTGATGAGCCTCAATGGCCAAGGCGGCTCCGTGCTGGCTTGGGCCGACAAAAATAAAATGAAGGCCATTGATGACTATTTGCAGCGCCCAGACGTGTTGGCCAAATTCCCGGCAGACATTGGGTTCCGCTGGAGCCGCAAGCCTGTAGATGACGCTCAAGGCGCTACGGAGAACCTCAACGGCAAGTTTGAACTCTACGGCGTGAAAAAACGCTCTGGCTCTGACAATGCCCCCCTCGACGGGTCGGTAGTAACTGTGGCACGTGCCGATCCTGACCCAACCAGCGGGGATATTCAGGTAAGCCTTCAGATGAACAACGACGGCGCAAAAATCTGGGCCGACATGACCACGAAAGCGGCCAACAACGGCAACCGTGAAGTAGCCATCTTGCTGGACGATGAAGTAGTAAGCGCGCCCCGGGTAATCAACCCAATCACCGGTGGAAGCACTTCCATCACCGGCGGTTTCTCGCTTGAAGAAGCACAAGATTTGGCGCAAATCCTGCAGGTTGGTAAACTTCCTGCTGGCACGCACATCGTACAAGAAAGCCAAGTTGGGCCTTCTTTGGGTGCCGACAACATCTCCAAGTCCTTGACTACCATGATTTTGGCCATCCTGTTCCTTTGTGGGTTCATGGTGTTGTACTACAACAAAGGTGGCTGGATTAGCGTGGTAGCTTTGCTTGCCAATATCTTCTTTATCCTGGGCACTTTGGCCTCTATGGGTACCGTACTTACGCTGCCTGGTATTGCCGGTATCGTACTGACCCTTGCCGCAGCCGTGGATGCGAACGTAATCATTTACGAACGTATTCGAGAGGAATTGCGCAACGGTTTGCAAATGGCAAAAGCGGTAACCACTGGCTTCACCCGTGCACTCCCCGCTATCATTGACGCAAACGCCACGAT
>JALHPW010000461.1 GCA_022842255.1 Saprospiraceae bacterium
GTACTGGTTATATTCAGCTTATTGGCGCTGCAAGCATTCACGCCAAACGCCTGGACGTCTCTTGGAAATCAGGATGCTGGTGTGAAACTTCGGCTTTCGGAGTATGCCTTTTTTATTGGTAAAATATCGGAGTTGTCGCCCGCGCCCAATGTGTTTCCCTACGAAGTAAATGCCCCGCTTTTTAGTGATTATGCCGAAAAAGCGCGTTTTATCTATTTGCCAGAAGGACAAAAAATGACCTACCACCCGGAGCGGGAATTTGATTTTCCCATCGGTGCGGCCATCATCAAGAATTTCTATTACTGGAACGATGCGCGGGCCCCTGAAAAAGGTCGCAAAATATTGGAAACCAGGTTGTTGCTCAAAGAAGAAAAAGGTTGGAAAGCACTTGAATACCTTTGGAATTCGGAGCAAACCGATGCCATGTTGGAGGTGGCCGGGGCCAGCCTCCCGCACAGTTGGGTGGATGGGAAAGGCAAAAAACAAAACATCGAGTATGTGGCGCCCAACCTCAACCAATGCAAGGGATGCCATTCTTACGACGGACAGTTTGTACCCATCGGCATTACTGCCCGACAGCTCAATGGCGACACACAGGGTGAAAATCAGTTGCTAACCTGGCAAAAGTCAGGGCGATTGAGCTTGCCAGAAAACTTTGATGCGACCACAGCCCCTCGCTTGGCCAGCTACGCCTCGCCAGACGAAGCACTTCAAAAGCAATATCCAAACACCCCAATATCCCAATTCCCAGCCCTCCGCGCACGGGCATACCTTGATGGGAACTGTGCGCATTGTCACAACCCACATGGTCCGGCCAGTACCAGTGGCATGTTTTTGGAGCATACACAAACCGATATGGAGCGTCTTGGCGTGGGCAAACCGCCCGTAGCAGCTGGTCGGGGAAGTGGCAACCGCCGTTTTGGGATAGTACCCGGCAAGCCCAATGAAAGTATCCTGGTGTTCCGGATGGAAAGCGACGATCCCGGGATTCGGATGCCTGAATTGGGGAGACAACTACAACACCGTGAAGGGGTGGAATTGATAAAAAATTGGATCCGGGAGCTGAAATAGCGGTGTAGAATCTCAGCCCAAAAAAATAGCCCAGCGAACTGACTTCGCCGGGCTTCTTTATTACTGCTAAAATGGTGTCTATCAATTGCTTTCGCCCTTCTTTTTCTGGGCTTCGGTGGAATTAGGTGGCAGGGTAGTTTTGCTGCCAGGCAGAGGTTGGGCCGCATTTCCGTTCGGCTTGACCTGTTTTTCTTCGGTGCTGTTGCGTGGGGCGGGTTTGCTTTTTTCTTTGATAGGGGTGCCCGTGGACGGAGTGGGTGTCGTAGTAGGTTGATTTTCAACCTTTTCGGCAGGAGGCTCAGATACCTGTACGGGTTGCTCAACGGGGGTGGGGGGGGCGTCAGGTTTTTCAACCGGGGCCGCGAACATCCAATACAAGCCAGCAGCTGCCACTACCGCAAAGGCTGCCAGTAGAACATACATTTGAATGCCCCATCCCTTTTTGGGGGTCTGGATATTCGCCTGCACGTGTTGCCAAACGCGATCGGAAGGCGTGTCCCAACCGGAGTCGGCAGGTGTATCGGGGAGGTTTTCAAAGGTGTTGCGAAAAAGATCGTCTATGGGATTTTGTGCCTGTTGCTCAGTCATGGGTAAAATTATGGTTCGCTGTTGACGGATGAAGGCCAACGGTTTATGGTCAATGTTGTTAACCCTCGGGCATAAAGGACCGATCGAGGATTTTTTTGAGGTATTCGCGGGCTTTGAACAGTTGGCTTTTACTGGTGCCGATAGAAATGCCCAATTGTTCGGCAATTTCTTCATGGCTAAATCCTTCTATGGCGTAAAAGTTGAACACGGTTCGATAGCCAGGTGGTAGTTTTTGGAGGTATGACATCAAGGTTTGTGCGTCCAAATTGGAGGCAAAATCCTCTTCTGTGTGAAATTTGCTTTCAAAGATGTTGAAATCGGGTACATCCCGCACAAAATCACGCTGTTTCCGCAAGTGGCTGAGGGCCGTGTTGACCATGATTCGCCGAATCCAGCCGCCCAAAGCCCCATCGCCGCGAAATTGCGCCATGTCGCGGTAAACCCGCACAAAACCATCCTGCAGCATATCCTCTGCTTCTGCTTTGTCTTTGGCATATCGGAGCAAAACCCGAAACATCGGGACACTAAACTGGCGGTAAAGTGCCGTTTGGTGCGCCGAGCTGCCTTGCAGTATGCCGTTAACAAGTTCCTGATCGCTGAATTGATGCATGTTGGTTTGAACAAAGTGATTGATGGTGGATATTAAAAATTGGTTGCCCGGGTTTGAAAAAAATATTTGCGCTAATTTTCAGCAACGAACACAAAAGTCTTGAATGCGTACGAACCGACCTCTATCTGTTGCAAAATTTTGAAACCGGCCAGGTTCAAAAACAGGGCCATTTCCGTCGGCAAAAAGGCCCGAAGCGTAGCTTCATCTTGGGCAATCTCTTTTTTTGAACCATCAGGCAGCAATTCAACATAACTTGAATGCCAGTCCCAGGTCCATCCCCCTTGCAAATTTTTGTAATAAACGCTTTTGCGCTCCCAACGCGTGTGCCGGTCTTGGGCTTGATGGAAAATCGGTTCGCCTTCGCGCATATTCAAAAAATGGGTATGGGCATCAATCACGTCGAAGATGAGTTTGCCACCTGCCGCAAGGTTGGAGCGAAATGTGTGTAAGGCAGCTATAACATCCTTGTTTTCAACCAGATAACTCATCGATCGCGCCGGAACGATGATGGCATCTGCTTTTTCGGGCGACTGAAACCCACGCATATCGCCCTGAAAAAATTGCCCCTGGGGGACTTCCTGTCGCGCAATGTCGAGCATGTCCTCGCTCAAATCCATCCCTCGGTAATCCCAGCCTTCGGCCATCATTCGTTTGGCCAACTGGCCGGTACCACAACCTGATTCGAGTACTTTGCTACAATTGTATTGTCGGAGCAGCCCCGTGTAAAATTGATGCTGTTCATCGTAATCAATGAAGGACGGGTACACCCGGTGGTAAAGGGTTGCAAAATCAGAATACAGTTTGGTCATACAATTCTTATTTACTTTTGTCAGCAGGAACGTTTCGAAGGTAAGTTCTTGTTCCCCATTGCGATATCAAAGCAAAAACACTCCACATGGATACCAAACTCTCCGCGGCCGAAATCAAAACACTACAAGCGCCTGAAACCGAACAGGTTAAAGTCATCCTCCCGCTTTTACTCAAGGAGATGGTGCTCAAGGGCTGGGTGGAGGTACGCAAAGGCAAACGACCCACCAATGTGCTGCTTTGGGTAGTGCTGGCAGTCTTTGCCTTGGGATTATTCGCAGCACATTTCGCACTTGGGGCGATTGCAAGCGTCATTATCTTAGTCGCTTTTTACGCATCCAACCAACCCAAAACTCTTTTTTCACTTACCCCGGAAGGTGAAAAACAAGCTTTTAGTTTTGGTCCCAATTCACCGCTACTGGTCAAGGCTTTGCACGGTCTGGCCTATTCCCGGCCGGAGGAATTCAATAATTGCACCAACAAAGAGTGGCGAACCTTTTTAAGCCGTCAATATCCCGACAATGCCACGTTTCACAAGGATTTTTTGCTGTATTCCTTGGAGCATAAAGGTTTGGTAAAGGTAAAAAATCAACCTATCCCGGTTCGAACCCCTGCGGGAGATGCTGCCTTGGCAAAAATCCAGGCCGAAATTGAGCTGGGCTACGAATTGCCCCGATTGCTTCGCGAGGGCTCGCCCAAAGCAGCGGTTTTGGCCGCCAGTCTAGGTGGGTTGTTGCTCTTGGTGCCGGATATGGAAGGTTATTTTCATGCGGTGATGAACTACAATCACTTGCCTGATGAAGGGCTGGAAGATGCGCGAAGGAACCAAAACAAACAGCCTGATTCAGGGTCAAGTGACGGCGGGTCGAGCAGTCCGGATGAAAAGCAGGAGGAAAATCCAGATTCCGATAATGGGATGGATTGGGACAGCAATAGTGACTTCTTGGACGGTACCCTGGGCGATGGAACGGATTCTGGCATTGGGACGGACAGTGGTTGTGGGGTAGGGGCCGACAGCAGTGATTCGGGTGGCGACGGTGGCGACGGCGGTGGGGATGGAGGTTGTGGAGGCGGCTGCGGAGGCGGCGATTAGAAATGGGTTGCCACGAGATTTACTGGATTTTGATACGAATTACAGTGGATTTTTGCCACAAATTACAGTGGATTTTGCCACGAATTACACGAATTTACACGAATTGCGTTTGCTGACTATCCGTTTATTGGGTACTCGCCATTGTCATGTCTTCGCTGCGCTGCGATATGGCAATTCATCCCTCAGCACTACAGGTACCCAATATGCGGATAGTCAAATTGAGTTTTTTAAAGCCTTTAGTGTGATTCGTGGCCAAAACAATACAATTAGTGCAAATTAGTGTGATTCGTGGCCAAAACAATACAATTCGTGCAAATTAGTGCAATTCGTGGCCAAAACAATACAATTAGTTCAATTAGTGGCAAAAATCACCGTAATCTAGCATGTACCAGGAAAACCCGC
>JALHPW010000462.1:0-2631 GCA_022842255.1 Saprospiraceae bacterium
TCCCAGTAGAGGTATTGATCACCTTTGAGGATGGAAGCACCCAAACCGTTCGCTGGTCTGGGGAAGAAGGTGCTAAGGTCTTTAGGTTTCAGGAAGGGCTTAAAGTCATAGCAGCCCAAATAGACCCGCAGCAGAAAATTGGCCTGGACGTCGATTTGAACAACAACAGCATGACCTTGCAGCCAACCTCGACGGCCTTGTGGAAATACGCCGCCAAAGCCATTTTTTGGGTGCAAAACCTAATGCAAAGCAGCAGCTTTTTGATGTAATTTAAGTTGCACAAACCATGGCAATTTAAACCCTGATCCAATGATTGGAATCAAGTTAAAAGTAGGAACGACTTCATGAAGCATCATGTTTTTATTCAGGCATTCACAATAGCCATAAAACAGTGGCAAGTAGCGGCCATTGTGTATGGTTGTCAATTTGCCCTGGCCTTGACCTTAGGAATGCAAGCTCACAGCGTTTTGGAGTCCTCCATTGGTAACTCGCTGGAAATCAACAAATTACTCAGTCAATATGACCACACGGTTATGACCGATTTTTTGAAAGTCCACGGTGCCTCTATCACCCCGCTCATTGGGCAATTGCGCTGGTTGTTGCTCGTCTGGCTCGTTTTTTCCGTTTTCATGAACGGGGGACTGTTGTACGGTGTTTCGGGGGAGGGCGACGTCACACAACCTGCTGTGAAGCGGTTTTGGCATGCCGGGGCCGTGTATTTTTTTGCTTTCTTAAAAATCAGTCTGCTTTTTTTAGGCCTGGCGTTGGCCTGGACCCTTTTAATTTTGGTGCCCATTGTATTGTTCCTGGAGCCTTCTTTTCAATATTTTTCATCTGAACAATATTCGGTTTGGCTGGTACTGGGTTTGCTGCTCCTTTATTTCCTAGGGTTGTCTGTTTTGTTCATTTGGTCGGTCATTAGTCGGCTTGAAAAAATCAAAACAAATTCCGGGGTGTTCCAAAGTACCCGGAAGGCTTGGCAGGTTTTCCGAAAAAACACGCGGTATTTCCTGCTCCTCGTGGTGGGCTTTATGGCGTTCCAATTGATCCTTGTTTTACTGTACTGGCAACTGGAGGCCTGGATTGGTATGACATCGATTGGAGGAATCCTAGTGCTTTTTTTCATTCAACAGGCTTTCGTATTTTTCAGGATACAATCCCGACAAATGATTTACGCAGGGGCCGGATTTATTAGAAGGTCATAATTTTATTTTTAGCCTTGACTAAAAATAAAATTAACCTAACTTTGCAATAAGATTCGAATACCCGAAACTTCATTGCAAAATTGGTTTCTATGCACAAATCCCTCCTACTCTTCATTTTTTCGACCTTTTCTGGGTCTGTTTTCGCACAATCAACAGGATTTATACAAGGACAAGTGCTCGACGCTGTGTCCCGTGAGCCTATTGTAGCAGCCACCGTAACCGCACTTGGACAAACCGGGGGAACGTACACCGACACCTTGGGAGGGTTTCGACTCCCAGTAAAATCCAATAAAGAGGTGCTCCAGTTGAGCATCCGTTGCATCGGGTACAATACCTGGAGTGGGCGTCTATCCTACCGGGAAGATTCTCAAACCATTTTATTGGAACCCGCTGAAAATGAATTGGGTACCGTGGTCATTACTGCCACCATGAAGGAGGTTTCCAAGGATGACTCGCCCATTCCTGTGGAAATATACACCCCACGCTTTTTCCAGAAAAATGCGACCCCCACTTTTTTTGAAGCCCTTACCGTGGTCAATGGGGTGCGCCCGCAGCTCAATTGCAACGTCTGCAACACCGGTGATATCCACATCAACGGCATGGAAGGCCCCTACACCATGGTGACCATCGACGGGATGCCCATCGTGAGCGGTCTTTCTACGGTGTATGGTTTGAGCGGAATCCCAAACGGGATGGTGGAACGTATAGAAGTGGTAAAAGGACCAGCAAGTACCTTGTACGGCTCCGAAGCCGTGGGTGGAATGGTCAACATCATAACTAAAAACGCCCTGACTGCACCCCAATTTTATGCCGATGTGTTTGCCACTTCCAATGAGGAGTTCAATGCCGATCTGGCGCTGACCACGCGGCTTGGCAAAGCGCATAGTTTGTTGGGAATCAACTACTTCAATTTCCACAACCGACTCGATATCAACGGGGATAATTTCACCGATGTGACCCAGCAGGACCGTATTTCGGTATTTAACAAGTGGAATTTTGAGCAAAAAAACCACCGTATCGCCTCCATCGCGGCGCGGTATGTATATGAAGACCGTTGGGGCGGCGAACTGGATTGGTCGCCCGAGTGGCGGGGCACCGACAGTATTTACGGGGAGAGCATTTATACCAACCGGATTGAGTTTTTGGGGAAATACCAACTGCCTTCCGCCAAACGCCGCCTGATGCTGGACGGCTCCTGGAACCTGCACCAACAAAATTCGGTGTATGGCACCACGGTTTACCTTGGCACACAGGAAGTTGCGTTTGGACAATTGACCACCGACCTGCCTTTGGGTTCGCGACATGATGCCTTGTTGGGCGCCGCCCTGCGGTTTACCAGATATGACGACAACACGCCAGCCACGGCCAATCCAGATGGGACCGCGAACCTACCCGCCAAAACCTGGCTTCCGGGTATTTTCTTTCA
>JALHPW010000462.1:2641-4568 GCA_022842255.1 Saprospiraceae bacterium
TTTCTTTCAGGATGAGATTGAACTTCATCCACGCCATCGACTGCTGTTGGGGCTGCGGTACGATTACAATTCGGCACACGGTAATATTTTCACCCCCCGAGCAAGTTGGAAATGGGCCAGCGATCCGCAAAACATCCTTCGCCTGACCGCTGGATCAGGGTACCGGGTGGCGAATATTTTTACGGAAGACCATGCGGCGCTAACTGGGGCGCGAGAGGTGGTCATTACCGAAGATTTGTTGCCGGAGCGTTCCTGGAACGCCAACCTGAACTTTGTACGGAAGTTTTTCCCCAAGCGGGCCGGGTTTATTGGTTTGGATGCTTCGCTGTTTTTTACCTATTTCAGCAATCAGATACTGCCGGATTTCAACACCGACCCCAACAAAATCATCTTTGCCAACCTGGACGGCCACGGCATTTCGACCGGGCTTTCGCTCAACCTGGACTTCAATTTTCTCAATGGCCTGAAAATCATCGCGGGCGCTACGGCCATGGATGTGTACAGGGTGGAGGACGGGCAGCGGATGCAGCAACTGTTTGCACCGCCCTTTTCTGGCACCTGGACGGTCAGCTATCAGGTGCCCAAATGGAAACTCAACATAGATTACACTGGCAACCTGAACAGCCCGATGCACCTGCCCGTGTTGCCCATGGACCCACGTTCGGCGCAATCGCCTTGGTTTGCCATCCACAATTTGCAGTTCACCCGGCCTTTTGATTCCGGGATTGAAATTTACCTTGGCATCAAAAACCTGTTTGGGTTTTATCCGAGGGAAGAGGTCATTTTGCGCGCTTTTGACCCTTTTGACAAGCAAATTGATGTGAACAACCCGCATGGCCTGACCTTCGACCCCAACTACAATTACGCACCGATGCAGCGGCAAAGGTTATTGTTGGGGATGCGCTGGACGATGCGTTGAACTTCTCATGGGGAAATTAAGGCTGCATAAAGCTCAGCCCGTCTAAAGAGAGAGGGCCGTCCTGCCAATCGTTGTACAGCCGAAAAACCTTCTGCCCTGAACATGTTGGACAACGTTTGAAAACTACAAGGATAGGGCACCCAGGTGGACACGGGGATGTCTGTATCGTATTCCACGATGAGAAACTGACCGCTTGGTTTAAGTTGTTGGACTAAGCTTTGGATCAGTTTTGATTTATCTGCCACATAATGCAGGGAATTGGCCATCAGGAACCCGTCCATCCCGGCAAACGGAAACCTTTCCCGCTCAAAGTCCATTTGCAACACTTCAATTCGAGTGGGTTTTGGAATTGCTTGCTGTTGAATGACGACCTGAACCTTGTCCACCGCAAAAATGGTGCTCCTTGCTGGAAGCAAATTGGCCAATGCCACGGAGAACAGACCAGCACCGCAGCCAAGATCGGCCCAACGTGCTGGTTCAGGCCCTGCAATTTGGTCGTTTTTAATCAACGCTATCGCATCCAATAATTCCATAACTCATTGATTTTCTTGTGCCAACCATTTCCGGTCGGCATAAAAATTACCAAACGGAATCAACGAAATCAGGAGCAGCATCCGCGTTTTGGCCCAATCCCAGCGATGTTCTACTTTGGTCAAAAACACCAGCAGCACATAAGCCACAAACAGAAGTCCATGAATCGTGCCCACCGAACGAACGGCCTGGGGTTGTTCAAAAAAGTATTTCAGGGGCATGGCCACAAACAGCAAAATCAAAAAGGACATTCCTTCAACAAAAGCAATCAGCCGCAATCGGCCCAAGGTGGTGGTTAGAAATTTGAGCATGAAAAGTAAGGGTAATGAGTGGGTAAGTTTGGTCAAAAAGGCCTGAAATAAGGTCGCTGGACCAAAGGCGAAAAAGGCCAGGGAATGGCAATCAGGATTAGGATCAAAGCTATGGAATAATAGACCAGCAAGGTTTTGAACCGCTTGGAATCCCTCTCACCAGCGC
>JALHPW010000463.1 GCA_022842255.1 Saprospiraceae bacterium
CCCTGATAACCAGCCCGGTATCCCGATTGAAATTGCCGAAAATGCGGCGAGGTCCGACTACATCGTGCTGGAAGCCATTATTTTCCCCGGTATCAACCTGGTGTGGCTTGGAAGCATCATGATGTTGCTTGGTTTGGCCATTGGCCTTTGGAAGCGCTTGTCTATGAAGTGATGAAGCGATAAAGCGATGAAGCGATAAAGTGATGAAGTGATGGGTGTACCACAAAAACAATCGCTTCATCACTTCATCACTTCATCACTTCATCACTTTACCACCCCATCACCCTGCTCGGATACGTTAAACTTTTGCAAACCAAAACCTTAGGGTAAACGAGGCGTTTTTGAAGCAATCTACTTTTGGGCCACATTAGAAAATCATCATCCATCCAAAACTTTCACCATCAATACTTCAAGCATGGAAAGGAACAAACAGGTACAGATAGGCCTCCTCGCATTGTTGTCAATCCTTCTGATTGCCAATCTAGTTGGCGGCGGCTTCAAAAACTGGTTCGGTCAGTCGGAAGCCGAAAAAATCCGTGAATCGGCAGCCTCCCTGAACAACCCACAACAATCGGGCAACATCCCAGGCACCAACGAAAACGTGGCGCCCGTGCCGCTTGGCCCCGCAACCACCATCCAGTACGTCCAGCCTATTTACGATTTCGGCACCGTGGACGAAGGTGAAATCGTCAAGCACTCCTATAAATTCAAAAACACAGGTGGCGAGCCACTGGTGATCAGCAATTGCAAAGGTTCCTGCGGCTGCACGGTACCAACTTGGCCGAAAGAACCCATCCCATCCGGTGGAGAGGGAGAAATCAAAGTTGAGTTCAACTCAAAAGGCAAGCCAGGCCCACAAAGCAAACGGGTAACCGTGACTGCCAACACCACACCGACCGAAACCTTTATCGAAATCAAGGGTGAGGTACGTGGCAAAGAACAACCAGCTGTAAAAGGCCAATAAGACTTTATTTCAAGTTTTTGAGGAGGCTGCCTTCTGGGGGTTGATTGGGTTGATAAGGTTTATGAGGGTTGATATTTTGCATCCTAAAAGTGGATACGTCCAACTTTTCGAGTGAATTTATCAACCCTCATAAACCTTATCAACCCAATAAACCCCCGTCAGGCAGCCTTTTTCATTTAAAACAGATTTGTCCAATGTCCGAGTTTTCGCTCCCTATTTCGCTTCGCTGGGCCGATTTTGATGCGAATTTCCATTTGCGCCATTCGGTGTATTATGATTTTGGTGCCACGGCCCGTTTGGAGTTTTTGAGCAAATATGGACTGAGTTATGAATTGATGCAGGTCGAACATTTTGGACCGGTTTTGTTTCGGGAGGAATGTGTTTTCCGCCGAGAGGTACGTCCTGGCGATCAAATTTCCATCAACTTGTTGCTTACCAAATTGCGCCGCGATTTTTCACGCTTTTCATTTCGTCACGAAATCACTCGTACCGATGGCACCCTGTGCGCCATCATAAACGTGGATGGCGCCTGGATGGATACCAACCTGCGCAAACTGGCCGTTCCTCCCACAGTAATTGCCTCGGTGTTGGATAGTTTGCCCAAATCTGAAGATTTTGAATGGGTGTAGGAGGGGCGGTTTCCACACAACTTCCGGACTGCAATTCAGGGTTGCGCCGTCGCGCCGTTGCGTGAAATTAATCCTTGCGTCGTAGCGCCGTAACGTGAAACCAATCACTTAGAACTCAATTTTTGAGTTCGATTACATTCACCCCAACATCATTCAGCCAAGCTGCTGCTTGTAATTTCTCCAAAGAGATTTTGCCTATCCAGTAATGCGCCGCGCCCGAAATATATCGCTCGCTGATACTTGCAAAATCCTGTTCCGCAATCTGACCCTCCCGTTCGTGGCGTACATAAACCGTTAATTCTGTTTCACTTGTGTCGAAGAAGGTGCCGTTTTGACTAAATTTCCGGTATTCGTATTTGTATTGATACCGCAACGCCGAAATGTCGGACAAAACCGCACAGCCCGTAGCCTTATCCCCCGCACCTTTTCCTACAAACATTTGGTGCTCTGAGAAGGCGCTCTCAAGGGTCACGGCGTTATACTCGTGCCGCACGCTTGCATAGCGGTGATTTTGAGGAACGAAACGAGGCAGGCAGTAGGCCGCAACCTTGTCGTTTTCCCGAAAACAACGGGCCACGAGCTTGAGGACGCAGCCCCTGCTGCGCGCAAATTCGATGTCAAAAGCGTTGACGCGCCCTATCCCAAAATGCAACACCTTTTCGGGCCGCACAAATACCCCGAACGCGTGAAGCAGCAGGATACAGAGTTTGAATTTGGGGTCGAAACCGTCCACATCCAAGGAGGGGTCACTTTCGGCAAAACCATGCACTTGGGCGAATTTCAGCGCCTCGGCGAAACTGAGATTTTCCTCAAAGATTTTGCTTAAAATCACATTGGTGGTACCGTTAAAAATGCCCTCTACGGAGGTGAGCAGGTCATTGTCATAGTATTCCTCCAAATTTCGGATAATGGGGATACTCGCACAACAAGCGCCTTCATAAAGAAATGCTGCGCCGGTTTTTTGTTGCAAGGCATATAACTCTGGAAGGCGGTGCGCAATCATCTTTTTATTGGCCGAAACCACGGCCTTGCCCCTTGCCAGCGCCCCGGATACGATTTCAAAGGCAGCATCCGCATCGTCTATCAACTCTACCACAATGTCAATTTCTGGGTCGTCCAGAATTTCCAAGGCATTGGTGGTAAAAAAATGAGCCGGTACTGGTCGCTGCTTATCGGGGTGTTTGATGCAAATTCGTTTAATATCGGCACGTATTCCCTTGGTTTCATGCAATACTTTCCAAAGTCCTTGTCCTACACAGCCAAATCCAAAAAGTCCTAATTTCATAGGTGATGAAGTGATAAAGTGATTAGTGATGAAGTGATTGTTCTGCCTCCACAGTCAATTGCCCAAGCGCATTTAGTGCGAAACGCACATCTTCCACCAAATCCGCGGCACCTTCGATGCCGCAGGAGAGCCGAATCAGGGAATCCTTGACCCCTGCTGCACGGCGTTTTTCGGCTGGGATGCTTTTGTGGGTCATGGTGGCCGGATGGCAAAGCAGGCTTTTTACACCGCCCAAGCTTTCTGCTAATTTGAAAAGTTTGGTACTCGTCACAAAAGCCAACGCGGCCGCTGTGGTATCTTCTTTGAGGGTGAAGGAAACGACCCCGCCGAAACCAGTTTGCTGACGAGCGGCGACGACGTGGTTCTTATGGGAAGGCAAACCAGGGTAAAACACTTCAGCCACCGCTTCGTGCTGGGTTAAGGCCTGAGCGACCGCAAAAGCGTTGCGGCAGTGCGCTTCCATGCGCAGCGGCAAGGTTTCTATTCCCCTGATAGTGAGCCAACTGTCCCATGGACCAAGGATTCCGCCACAGGCGTTTTGGAAAAATTTTAGTCTATCCCCAAGGACTTCGTCCCTAGTTGCCAGCAAGCCCGCAATCACATCGGAATGCCCCGCCAAATATTTGGTGGCAGAGTGGAGCACAATGTCGGCCCCTAGTGTTAGCGGCCGTTGTAGGGCAGGGCTGGCAAAGGTGTTGTCTACTACCACCAGGGCCCCTGCGGCGTGGGCAAAGCGACTAATCGCCTCAATATCCGCAATTTTTAGGGTGGGATTGGTGGGCGTTTCGAGCCAGACCAAACGTGTTTTAGGGGATAGTACTTTCAATACTTCATTGGGGTCGCTGGCATCCACATAATGGACTTTGACCCCAAATTTCTCGTACACATGGGTGAACAATCGGAATGAACCGCCATAAATATCGTCTACAGCAACAATTTCATCGCCGGTTTCGAGCAGTTTCAGTACACAATCGATGGCCGCTAGTCCGGAAGCGAAGGCCAGGCCCCGCCGTCCATGTTCTAGGGTAGCAATCAGGCTTTCCAGTACCTGTCGGGTGGGGTTGTTGGATCGTGCGTAATCAAAGCCCTTGTTTTCACCGGGTGCCTCCTGTACAAACGTTGCAGTTTGGTAAATGGGTACCGAGATGGCCCCCGTGAGGGGATCGATGGGTAGTGAATGGAGAATTCTCGTAATTTCCTGCATTTTTTCAGTGTTTTTAATGGTGAAACCATGAAAAACTTACCGAAAAAGCTGGTTGCCGGGTGGTTGCGTGCTGCTTGCTGTTGTTGGGGATTTGTTTTTTGGGGTTATGTGGTGAATTGTTGGATGGATACTGATGCAATCCAAATAACCAAATCAACAATTTACCGAATTACCAAAACAAAAAATCCCCTCCGACGGCAAGCCGGAAGGGACAATTTCTTTGCGCAGGGAAATTGGCGTTAGCCTTCCGACTTATCTATTCTTGATGAATCAAGAACGGAATTGGCACCTTAATCGCGTTTGCGCTAAACGCGGTCAGGTTGCCAAGGCTTCAACGGGCCGGTCCCTCTGCCTTTCTGGATAAGTCTGTCCCGTCCTAAAACGAGACTGTTTATGAATGAACTGGCGCAAAGGTGGGAACTTCTTTTGCAAACGAAAAAGCCGTCGAATAAAATTTAAAGGAATTTTAACGG
>JALHPW010000464.1 GCA_022842255.1 Saprospiraceae bacterium
GTTGAAACCATCCGGGTGGGTTAAAAGGGAGATAGACTGCCCATTGTAGACGTAAATGCCTTGGAAGGTGCAGAAAAAAACCTTCGAGTTGTGTAAAAACACATCCCATACCTCGTCAAAATCGGGGGCAGATTGCGGAATCTTGTCTACGAGCGACACCATGTTCCAATCGCCATCAAAATACCCAAACTCACCCTGCGAACCAAAATACAAACGATTGGTTTTTTCATCGAAGGCTAAGGAGCGTTGTTTCTTGCCAGTTTGCGTAGCATGCCGCTCCCATGATTTCCCATTGTACGACAAGATGCCGAGATTGTTCGCGACAAACAAGGTCATGTCCCTGTTTTGAGAGAACCCAATATTTTGTATTCCGGCCTTGTAATCGGAAGGCATAAAATTCTGGATCGGGTATTTCCCCGAAAAAGCAGCGCAGGGCAGTCCCGGCAAAAAGGCAAGCAGTAGGCATAAAATGTACTTTGTGTGTGGAGGGGTGTTGTGGCTGTGAAAGTACACAAAATTCATAATTACTTAATAACAAATGAGTTAGAATGGCAAAAGTATTAATTTGTAGTAGTCAAAAAAATGTTTGATGAAATATTTGATGAGGTTATATTTTTTTATCTCCGAGTGGACGCGTTTTACATTTGGCCTCCTGAAAACCAAAAGAAAAAGAAATGCAAATTGGCGACAGGAGAAAATATTCGCCGAATGCAATGTTTCACCTTATAATAGATGGTAATGAAAAAAACAGTTCAAACACTGATGCTTTGCTTTCTCACCCTGTCGGCTATGGCCCAGGCAGACAAGGTTTCCATCGTAAACAACCCGGACGGTATGAAGCTCACCGTCAATGGCAAAGACCTTTTCATCAACGGCATGAATTGGGACTACACCCCCATTGGCACCAACTACGCTTACAGCTTATGGAAGCAACCGGATGATGTTATCCGAGCGGCCCTCGACGCAGAAATGTCGTTGCTGAAGAACATGGGCGTCAACGTGGTGCGTCAATACACCGGTGTGCCTGCCCGCTGGATTCAGTACATCTATGAAAACTACGGCATTTACACCATGCTCAACCATTCCTTCGGGCGCTATGGCCTGACCTTGAGTGGCGGCTGGGTACCCAATACGGAATATGGAAACCCTCAAACACGGGAATTGCTGCTTTCGGAAGTAACGGCGATGACCGAAGCGTACAAAAATACGCCAGGCCTCCTGCTATTCCTGCTTGGCAACGAAAACAACTACGGACTCTTTTGGGAAGGCGCCGAAACGGAAGACATCCCGATTCAGGACCGGAAATCTACCATACGGGCAACGGCCATGTACAAGCTCTTCAATGAGGCGGCCGTGGCCATGAAAGCCATTGACAAGTCGCACCCTGTGGCGATGTGTAACGGAGACCTGCTTTTCCTGGACATCATCGTGAAAGAATGCAAGGATGTGGATATTTACGGGACCAACATGTACCGGGGCGCTTCCTTCGGGGATGCCTTCCAGCGCGTAAGGAACGAGTATAAGAAACCCATCCTGTTCACAGAATTTGGCGCAGACGCCTTCAACGCCCGCGACAATGCGGAAGACCAGCAATCGCAGGCCTATTATATGTTGAGCAATTGGAAAGAGATTTATGAAAACGCAGCAGGGCTGGGCAAGGCCGGCAATTGCCTGGGCGGTTTTACCTTCCAATTCAGCGATGGCTGGTGGAAATTTGGGCAAACCACCAACCTTTTCCTGCACGACAACAATGCCTCCTGGAGCAATGGAGGCTATCAAAACGATTACGAGGCGGGGGAAAACAACATGAACGAAGAATGGTTCGGCATCTGCGCCAAAGGCCCGAACAACGAAAGGGGGCTTTACCAGCTTTACCCGCGCGCGGCCTACTATGCGCTGAAGGAAGCCCACCAACTGAACCCTTTGGAAAAGGGGACCACCCTAGCGTCGGTGGAAAGCCATTTCTCGGGCATCCTGCTCATGGATGCAGTGGTCAAAGCGAGGGGAGACAAGGCGGCCCTTGCAGGCGAACAGTCTAAAAAAATACGCATGAGCGAGCTGAGGGCAGATTTTTACACCTTCAGTACTGGTGGTGAACTGATTTCAACGCCCAAAGACCCCATCCCTGGCAGGGCTTCGTATCCAGACCAATTGGGATTCGACCACATGGAGTCCTTTTTTGTGGGCATTGAAGCAAATCCCTCCGAAAGTTTCCGGGCCAACGTTTCGTTCAACATACTCGGCAATGTGGCCACCAACCCCATTAACGAGATCTTTTACGAAAACCGGGGTAGGCCCCAAACCGCGCTATCGCTCAACCCGGCTACCAATCAGCTCGAAAGCATTACGTTGGGCGACGTTGAACGCTTCAGGGTGTACCGGGCGGACATCAATTGGAATGCCAAGCAATTTGACCTGAAAGGCTTCTACCGCACCGGGCATTACCATTGGGGGTATGAAGGCGACTTTTTCGGATTTTATCCCGAAGCCAATTATGGCCCCAATATTGACCTTTACAATGGCGAAGCGCCGTTTGGATTTGAATTAACGGGCAAAAAATCGTTCAAAAACTTTAAAGTTGCTTTTGGACCACAGCTTTGGTGGGGAGCCAACCCTGCTATCCTGGCCAAATACAGCCGGAAAGTCGGCAAATACGACATAACAGGGATTTTCCACGAAGACCTGGACGTACAAGCGCCCGCCGTGAGTTCATTTGCGGTACCCATCCCTCCCACGCGCAGGGCCGCGCTGCACCTGAAAAGGAAATTGGGCCAGTTTGGCGTCGAATTGGGCGGTATTTGGTCAAACTCCAACCGCGTCGGCGAGACCTTCCAGGTTACCCGCCAATCTGCCGAAGGAAGAACGGAGGTCTATCAGGATGAGACCACCATGGACGACACCTGGGGCGGAAAGCTGAAGATGACGTTTGCTTCCGGGGCTTTCCAATGGTATGCGCAGGGGGCCGCCCACGGGTTGCTTGCGCAAGGTGGGGCAGATTACACCAAAACATTCACCGGCTGGCGACTTAAGGACAGTGGTAGCGGCAACCAGTACAACTTCCTCACCGGTTTCACCTTCGGTTTCGGCGACCTACAAATTGCCCCTAACTTCCTCTGGCAGAAACCAATAGAAGATCCGATTCCCGCCGGAGCACCCGTGCCCGCACGTCCAAGAAACATCCTGGACGATCCTTTTGCAGTGCGGTCAAACCGCGAAACGGTGGCCGGTGAAATCCTTTTCACCTATGATCCCACGCCCGGGACTTGGATGTACGAATGGGACAATGATATCGCTGAAGACGCAAAGTTTGCGCTGAGCAGTGGGTTTGTTTATCGCCATCTGCCTACCAGTCAGGATGCAGCCATCGGTATCCTCGGCGACGGACGTACCATTTTTGCATTCCCAGGTGCGGCCCCCGCACAAGACCTATGGGAGGCTTACGCGCGTATCGTTTCAAAGATTAACCCGAATTTTGGTTTTATCTCCAATGTATTCGCAGGAACCGCCCAGGCCAATGGCAGCGACGGTAGACTGATCAAACGTTTTGGTGGTGATTTGCGCGCCATTTATAAAAAAACAAAGCTCACCACCATGGTTAAGGTGAACGATTGGGGCCCTTTTGATTACCACCGCGACTTCAACTTGACCTTTCCACTACAACTGATGGCCGATATATCCACGAGCCTTTCAAAACCAGGTTGGTTTGAATTGCCTAATTCACGGCTGGGCCTCCGCTATACCTGGCGCTCCCTTGACCAATATTCGCCCCGATACGCCCCGACCACAAAAATTGATACCGATGGGCAGGTTGTTCCCGACCCCACTGCCATAGGATTCGGCAACGGCCAGGAATGGGAAGTCCAGACCTACTTGCAAATCAGTATTGGCAACTAATCAAAATCAAAATCTCACAGACATGAAACACATTAAATATAACATTTCGGCATTCGTCTTGCTCGCCTCCTTGGCCATTCTCACGGTGATTGCGTGCAAAAGGGAACTTGAAGACCTCGAACCCGCCGAATTCCCCAACACTCCGGAAGTGTTTATTGACGGATTCAGCGCAGGGCTGAACTACGGGGCCTTTGGCGGATCGAAAGTGACCGCCTTCGATGTGGATACTGAAGTGAAATACAAGGGTTCCGCGTCCATGAAATTTGCCGTACCCGATGCCGGAGACCCACAGGGCGCTTATGCGGGTGGCGGTTATTTCACCTCCGTCGGGCGTGATTTGACAGGGTACGACGCGTTGACCTTTTGGGCTAAGGCCACCAAGGCGGCTACGATTGACGTGCTAGGTTTTGGGACCGACTTTGGGGAATCAAATTTTCAGGTTACGCTGCCTAGCGTAGCCGTCAACTCCAACTGGCAGCAGTACATCATCCCAATTCCCGATGCCTCAAAACTTACACAGGAAAGAGGCATGTTTTTCTACTCGGAAGGACCGGAAGACGGACTCGGTTACACCTTCTGGATTGACGAGCTGAAGTTTGAAAAATTGGGCACCCTCGCCCATCCCAGACACGTTATATTGGATGGTCAAGACCAGGT
>JALHPW010000465.1:0-3517 GCA_022842255.1 Saprospiraceae bacterium
ATATGAACTTTTTATTCCCTTCTTCCGTGTACGTCCAAGTTCCATTTCCATCCTTAAAGGTTCCTATGGGCAAATTTCTCCCCTGCTCATCTTTGTACTGGAGTATTTCCTTCAATCGTCCGTTTTCCCAGCGAGTCTGATCCTTTACTTGACCGTTTTCATAGTAATTCGTATGAATCCCATGTGTTTTACCCTTGATATGCTTTTCACAAGTCTGCTTAAGGGTTCCTGAGGGATAGTATTCTTTACACGGTCCGATTTTTTTATTGTGCTCGAAGACAGTAGTTGCCTTTGTCTTCCCATCCGGGTAATACACATAAGCAGGGCCGTTCCGCTTGGCAAAAGGGCCTTTACTTATATTTTGAGTCCATTCTTTCGCCCCACTCTTTTTGTGACGCCACCAACGGGTAAAAACCCGCTCCCTGTCTACATAATAATGCTCCCTAAACAACTTCCCTTTGCCATTGAAATCTTGACAAACAATGGTGTCGCCGAGTCTAACCAGTTTATCACAATGCTCGAATTGGGCGCTGATTCCCCCAAAAGGGAACAGTACAAGAACAAGCAGGGTGATATAGGTTTTCATCTTAAAAAGGTTCGAGCGGCTTAGTTCAAAATTTAAACAGCCCGGTATAGCTATTACTCATAACTCCGCTGCGCTACTTTCACTTCCTCGTATTCCAGTTTTTCTTTGTGGAGTTCTGCTTTGGTATCTTCCCCTTTCCATTCCCAGGCAGCCACGTACATGAAATTCTTATCATCCCGTTGGGCCTCTCCTTTTTCGGTTTGGTGCTCTTCGCGGAAGTGTCCGCCGCAACTTTCTTCCCGGGCCAGGGCATCCTGACACATCAATTCGCCGAGTTCGAGGAAATCAGCCACACGCCATGCTTTCTCGAGTTCTGGGTTGAAATCATCCGCCCGGCCAGGAACGAACACGTCACTCCAGAACTCTTTGCGGAGCTGCTGGATTTCTGAAATGGCTTGTTTAAGTCCCGTGGCATTGCGTGCCATGCCGCATTTGTCCCACATGATATGGCCCAAACGGCGGTGGAAACTCTCTGCGCTTTGTTTGCCACCAATGGAGGTCAACTGTTGTATGCGCTCATTTACCTGACGTTCGGCAACTTCGAACTCAGGGTGATTGGTTGAAATGGCTCCCGTGCTGATTTCTTTCGAGAGGTAAGAACCAATGGTGTAAGGCAATACGAAATAACCATCGGCCAAACCCTGCATGAGTGCGGATGCACCGAGACGGTTGGCGCCGTGGTCGCTGAAATTGGCTTCGCCACAAGCGTACAAACCTGGAATGGTGGTCATCAATTCGTAATCCACCCAGAGTCCGCCCATGGTGTAGTGAACGGCCGGGTAAATCCGCATGGGCACCTCGTAAGGGTTGTCGCCCGTAATTTTTTCATACATCTCGAAGAGGTTGCCATAGGCGGCTTCCACAGCGGCCTTGCCCTTGCGTTTGATGGCGTCGGCAAAGTCGAGGTACACGGCAAGGCCACTTTTGCCTACACCCAGCCCTTCGTCGCAGGCGACTTTGGCGGCACGGCTCGCGATGTCGCGGGGCACGAGGTTGCCAAAGGCTGGATAACGGCGTTCGAGGTAATAATCGCGGTCGGCTTCGGCGATTTGCCGTGGGTCGGTCATGCGGTCTTTGGCCGATTTGGGCACCCAAACCCGGCCATCGTTCCGAAGCGATTCGGACATCAGGGTGAGTTTGGACTGGTATTCACCTGAAACCGGGATACAGGTTGGGTGAATTTGGGTGTAGCATGGGTTGCCAAAAAACGCGCCCCTGCGGTGTGCCCGCCAAGTGGCCGTGGTATTGCACATCATGGCGTTGGTACTCAAGTAGAATACGTTGCCATAGCCTCCGGTGCAAAGCACAACGGCGTGTGCCGCATGGCGTTCTACCTTGCCCGTCAACAAGTTGCGCACGATGATACCGCGACATTTGCCGTCAATGGTTACCACATCAAGCATTTCATGGCGGTTGTACAGTTTTACGGTGCCGAGCGAAACCTGACGGCTGAGGGCTTGATACGCCCCAATCAGGAGTTGTTGGCCGGTTTGTCCGCGGGCATAAAAAGTACGGCTCACCTGGGTACCGCCAAACGAGCGGTTGTCCAACAGGCCACCGTATTCCCGGGCGAAAGGCACCCCTTGCGCCACACATTGGTCAATGATGCCTGTGCTGACCTCGGCCAGACGGTGTACATTGGCTTCGCGGGCACGGAAGTCGCCACCTTTGATGGTATCATAAAACAGGCGGTACACCGAGTCGCCATCGTTGCGGTAGTTTTTGGCCGCATTGATGCCCCCTTGTGCTGCGATGGAGTGTGCACGACGCGGGCTGTCGTGGAAGGTAAATGCCTTGACATTATAGCCCAATTCGCCCAGCGATGCAGCAGCAGACGCGCCTGCGAGGCCGGTACCCACTACTATTACATCAATTTTGCGTTTGTTATTGGGGGCCACAAGTGCAACGTGGCCTTTGTATTCCTCCCATTTTTCCGACATTTTGCCGGATGGGATTTTGGAGTCGAGTATAGAGCCTGAGGCCATATCTTTTCTGGTTGATTTTTACCCGCCGGAGCCCATTGGACGAAGGCGGGGCGAAATTGTTGAATAGTTGTTTTGCCGCAACTTTCCCGAAGCATCAAACTTGGGAAAAGTTTTTACTTTGAAAAATAGGACAAAATCGGAATCAGCGCAAAACCCAAGGCCATCCCTATGCTGTACACGTACCCGATACCTTTGATAATCGGGGTGTATTTGCTGTGGGCCAGTCCAAGGGTTTGGAACGAGGACCAGAAGCCATGCCAAAGGTGAAAGCCGACTACGACCATGCACACCACATAAAAAACCACATAGTAGATGTTCTGGAACGCTTCTGCTACGGGGAGGTAGAGGTTTTGGACAGGGTGGTCGTAAGCATCCACTTCTACGGGAGGCAATACCCCTAGCTTCATTTGAAGCCAGAACTGCCAGAGGTGCAAAATCAAAAAGATAAAGATAATGATGCCCAGCCAAGCCATGTTCCGTGCCGAACGTTCGGAGCCACGGGTGTGGTTTACGGCATACCGTGAAGTGCCGCGCGAAGCGCGATTCGAAAGCCATAACCGCAATCCTTGCACCGTATGCAACAAAATAAAGGCGTACAGGGAGTACGAGATTATTTTGATAAGCGGGTTGTGGGTCATGAAAAAGGCATAGGTGTTGAATGCCTCACCGCCATCGTCTTTGAGCAGTTGGAAATTGCCCAAGAGGTGTACGATCAAAAACAACATCAGAAAAATCCCTGTCAGAGACATGATGACCTTCTGACCAATAGACGAAGAAAAGAATTTAGAGAGCCAACTCATTCGCTTTGTAATGAAGTGATGGAGTGATAAATAGGTGCATTGACGTAGATATAAATCGCCAAATCAATCAAAAGTTCAAAGGGCGTTTGGGGGCTCGGACGCAAAGGAAAAAATTTGCGAGCAGTTTGTCGGAACAAAACTACCGC
>JALHPW010000465.1:3527-4550 GCA_022842255.1 Saprospiraceae bacterium
ACTACCGCTAGTTGATAGACTTGCTTAGTTTGTTGGGGAAAATCAGCGAGGAATTGCCAAATTTAGAAGCGATAAAAATTCAGGGCGGGTTATTTTTAAGAAAATGGCTAACATTGCTGCGTCAAATTCAGGTTTCTCAAACCTGGTGACCCATCTTGCTTTTTAGCGTCGAAGCAAAACATTTGCATAACCAAACCATCTATTTATGAAGAAATTATTGACCATCCTTTGCTTAATCCTTGCGCTGATGCTGGTACAAAACGACTCGTTTGCCCAGCCAAACCAATCCATCACTTTCCGTACCCTTTGGAACAATTACGTGAACCCTCAACCACTTTGGGAAGATTGGGAAGATGTGTTCAACGATGCCAACGAACGTGGCGTGGAAATCGCCTACGGCCGTCGCCTGTACAAGGGTACCTGGCTCGTAATACCCGCCAAACTTGGCACGGCTACCTACGATCGAAATGGGCGGAATAACCTCATTGCCAATCTCGACGTGCTTATTCAAAAGAATTTGTGCAGCAGCAAATCCCTTTTAAATCCGAACCTGCACCTAGGGCTTGGTTCTACCTGGGATTTTAGACTCGACGAGCCTGACCTGAACATCCCAGCGGGTGCCGGGATTAACCTTCGTGTGTTGCCTAATGTGTATATCAACGCACAAACCCAATACCGCTTTTCCATCGAGAACCGCTCAGGCTGGCAGCATGGTCTTGGCCTTGTTTTCCAATTTGGCGAACCAGACCGTGACGGCGATGGAATCAGTGACAAAGACGATCGTTGCCCCGATGAGGCTGGTCTGAAACCCTTGATGGGCTGCCCGGACCGCGATGGCGACGGTATTGCAGATGGTGACGACAAATGCCCCGATGTGGCAGGATTGGCCAACCTGATGGGTTGCCCGGACCGCGACGCCGATGGTATCGCAGACAATGACGACAAATGCCCTGACCTCAAGGGTCCTGCGGCTACCATGGGCTGCCCAGACCGCGACAGCGACGGCATTATGGATGCGGACGA
>JALHPW010000466.1 GCA_022842255.1 Saprospiraceae bacterium
TATTGATGCCTTCTGTCTCAAGCGCATCGCACATCAACGCCCCACCTTTTGCTGCACTCCTGTGCGGTCGTAAGGGAGATAAATGCGAGCCAGGCACATACCACATACACCCATTTTCAACCGTGGCGGGGTCTAGGGCAAGCCAACAGCTAACCGCACGTTTATCCGGCATATCTACCCAGTAGGCAGCATCTTGGTGCCATGGGGTAGGGGTGTTCGTATGGGGCGCCTTATTAATCATCATATCAAAATCCATGGCGATATCATTCCCCATGAGTTCCTGTGCGATTTTGAGCGCCCTTTGATGGTAGGGCATCTCGAGAAAGGGGGCGAAATCGCTTGGCCACATGATTTGTGTGATCTTTTCGCGCAAATCCTTATTGTCCCCTAGCCCAATGCCCAGGTCGGCCCGATTGCCCGCGGTATTGATCGTCCCGTCTAGGAGTTGATCGTACCATTGCTGATACTGCTCAAGCTCGTTTGAGGTCAGGATGTCCGCTACTACGAGATATCCATTTTGCTGAAAAAACTCGATGTCAGATACTGTCAGGTTCATAATTTTCGAATAATTAGCACGGAAACCGTCCTCAATTACCCCTTCCACCGTACAAAGGCTTCCATCGCCTCGTATTCCGCTAGGCCCAGGTTGCGGTACATTTTTGCTGTTTCGCGGTTGCGGTCTTCGGCACGCTGCCAAAATTCACGGTTGTCGTCGCCCGGAAATGGGGGGCGGTCTTTTTGGCTTTGGTGCATGAAAATGGCTTGGCGTTTTTTGCGAAGTTGTTGGGGACTCATGGGCACGGCCATTTCGATTTCATGAACTGCCCACTCGTGCCAAGCCCCTCGGTACATCCAAAGCCAGCAATCTTTCATCCAGTCGTGCTTTTTTAACCGATGGAAGGCCTCAAAAATGGCGTCCAAACAAACACGGTGGGTGCCATGCGGGTCGGCCAGGTCTCCTGCCGCATACACTTGGTGGGGTTTTACCCGCTCCATCAAGTCCATAATGATTTGAATATCTCTTTCGCCCAAGGGCATTTTGCGCGTTGCTCCGGTTTCGTAGAATGGCATATCCAGGAAATGGATGTGGTCGTCAGCCAAACCCGTGAATCTGGCTCCGCCGCGCGCTTCTCCCCGCCGTATGAGCCCCTTAATACTTCGCACCTCTGGTATGTCGAGTTCTGAAGGTCCTTTTTCGTTCAAAAACTTAATGACTTTGTGGTAGAGGTTCCGACCTTCCTCGGTCAGTGTTTTTTGTGTTTCCTCGAATTCTAGCAGGAACTCGGTATACCGCAAGGCGTCAAAATCGTGGACAGCGATATTGCCGGAGGTCTGATACGCCACATGGACGTCGTGGCCTTGGTCGTGAAGCCTTTGAAAAGTGCCCCCCATCGAAATCACATCGTCGTCTGGGTGAGGGCTGAACAGGATAACCCGCTTTTTGACGGGTTTGGCGCGTTCGGGGCGATGGGAGTCGTCGGCATTGGGTTTGCCGCCAGGCCAGCCAGTGATGGTGCGTTGCAAGCGGTTGAATATCCGGATGTTGAGCTCATAGGAATTGGCTTCCTCGATGAGCAATTCACTCAGCCCATGTTCATTGTAATCCTCGTCTGTAAGCTTGAGGATTGGTTTTTCTGTTTTTTGAGCCAACCATACCACGGCTTTGCAAATCAAATCGTCTGTCCAGTTGCAAATGCCCGCAAGCCATGGGGAGCTCATCTTGGTCAACGCTCCTGCCGCACCCTTATCCAGGATAACCTTGGTGTTTGGGTGTTTTTGCAAAAAGGAAGCCGGCACACTGTGGGTAATCTCTCCTTCAATGGCTTGTTGGATGATATGTGCCTTGTGCTGCCCAAATGCAAGGAGATATATGGTGCGTGCCTTGAAAATACTGCCCACGCCCATAGTGATGGCGCGATATGGCACATCGTCTTCACTTTGAAAGTCCCTCGCTGCATCATGACGGGTGAGGTGGTCGAGGCGCACCATCCGGGTCGGGGAACTTTCCCATGCGCCGGGCTCATTAAACCCGATATGTCCCGTGCGTCCAATGCCCAGCAGTTGGATGTCAATGCCACCAGCCAGGTCAATCATTTTTTCGTAGCGTTCGCAATAAGCGGCAACGCTATCTATCGGCAAATTGCCGTCAGGAATATGGATATTTGCAGGTAGGATGTCAATATGGTCGAAAAGGTATTCGTGCATAAACCGCCAGTAACTTTGGCGGGCTTCTTTGGGCATGGGGTAATACTCATCCAGGTTGAATGTGATGACATTTTGGAAGCTCAAGCCCTCCTCCTTGTGTAGGCGGACGAGTTCTTCGTACACTTTGATGGGCGTGCTTCCAGTGGCGAGACCCAAAACAATACGCTCTCCATCCTGCTGTTTTTGGCGGATTGCCAGGGCTATACTTTTGGCGACGTGTCTGGAGGCTTCCAAGGGGTCGCCCCAAACTTTTACCGGAAGTTTTTCGAATATTTTTAGCTCGTATTTTAGATAGTCCAACGATTCTTTTTCCTTGATTTTCATTGCTTTGTAGAACAGTTAGGTTGGTCAAGGGAGCTTTTTTTGTAGTCTTAGGGGCCAAATGTAAAACAAGGTTTATTAATACTGTGTGCGCACACGGAGAATTTATTTTTTGCCGTGTGCGCACACAGTATTAATATTGTTTGGAACTTTGATGCTTCAATAAATTGTTTATGACTGAGCCAATAAGAATAAAGGACATCGCCAAACGGGTGGGTGTTTCAAGTGGAACCGTTGACCGGGTCATCCACAATCGGGGCAATGTTTCTGCTGATTTGCGGGAAAAGATTGAGCGTGCGATGGAAGAAATGGGCTATGAGCCGAATATCGCCGCACGGTCTTTGGCCAATAACCGAAAAACGGTGACCATCGCGGTGATTTTGCCCGACTACCGCACCGATCCTTATTGGGAGCAGCCCAAAGAAGGGGTAGAGCGGGCAGCCGAATCCGTCCGCCATTTCGGAGCGGTTGTGGAGTTCTACTTCTTCCCGATTTTTGAACCGAAGGTTTTCCTTACGGTGGTGTCAAAAGTGCTTAAAAACCAGCCGGATGCGATTTTGGTGGCGCCACTTTTTCTGAAGGAAGCGCAGTTTCTTTTGTCCGAATGCGCGCAGCGCAGCATCCCGATTTTGTCCATAAACACCCAAATAGAAAACGCAGAAGAACTCGATTACATCGGACAGGATTCTTATCAGAGTGGTGTGCTTGCTGGACGGCTGCTCAATTTTGGCTTGAGCGATGGCGACCATGCCATGTTGGTCAATCTGGATAAAGAGGTAGCAAGCGCACGCCACCTGCAAGAAAAGGAGCGGGGGTTTAAAGACTTTTTCAAAAGTGTGGAACAAAAGGATGTTGTCATCCATATCAACGTGTTGGAGGATTTTGATGATCCGGAGAAAATGAAGGCATGGGCCAAGGAGCAACTGAAGCTGTTCCCGAAACTAAAAGGGTTTTTTGTCACAAATTCTCGCGCCTATAAATTGGCGGAGGCACTGCCGAGCACCACTTACCCCTGGGCCAAAATTGTAGGGTTTGACCTCATCGGTCCCGATTTGCGCCTGCTGGAGGAGGGCAAGATTCAATTCTTGATCAACCAAAACGCCTGGCATCAAGGCTATTTAGGGGTGATTACCCTGGTGAACCGCCTTATTTTGAAGAAAAGGACGCAGCGGATCCTTTACCTACCGCTAGATATCATCGTGAAGGAAAACGTGGAGTACTACCTCAAACGAACCTTGGAATCGCCTACTATGGTGGTTTAAAAAGAAAGGACGACTCATCAGACAAAGGCTGGAAATGTTAGGAAGGGTTTATCGATATGTGGAAAAAACGCTACCCGGTACTCAGAAATTACCGGGACAAGCAAAACTACTTCGCACATTTCACCTACCTCAACTACCACCACAAAATACAGAGCATGATCTACTCCACCAACTGGATTAAGCGGCTCAAAAGGGACTACAATCGAGCATTGAGGATGCAAGGGGGGGGGCACTTTTTGAAACATTACCAAAAGGAGTCCCCGACTCACAATGCGAAGACTTCATTTTTGCAATGGAAATGTACGACTGGTTGAATGAAAAGACAAGGGTAGGCTGGCATAGTTCGCCCCAACCGCCTAATTTGATTGGCTTTTTCATGAAAATATTGATACCGATTTATAGTAGGTCGCATGACAAACCTCAAAATCTTTCAGATGGGCTAGCTGCCTTAATAAAACCTGCCCTCCAATATTGTCATTGTATACTGATAGTCAGGAATTTAGCACTTCATCGTGTTTCAAATCTATTACTTGTACGAGAATATGTTTTCTTTTGTTGATCCTCAATCAAGTAATTAGGTATTAGGGTAGCTATTTCAAATCCTCCTCAAGATAAAGTTTGTAATTTGTTAAATATCAACACTTTAGATAATAGTCGCAAACTTTTTCCGAAAATTTTGGATGGAAAAATTGGTAATAATTTGTAAAGACAGAATTGTTT
>JALHPW010000467.1 GCA_022842255.1 Saprospiraceae bacterium
GGTGGTAGGGTAACGTTTGCCATCTCCACCGCCGTCCAAAAATAAGCCTTTTTCTGAAAGTGTGAGCATGGTGTAATGGTTTCCGAGTTTTTCACGCAAATAATCGGAGGCTTTTTGCAGGGATTGCTCCTCGGTTGTGATTGGAAAAGGCGTGCTCTCGCGCATTTCCTTGAGGTTGGGTTTGAACAAATCAACCCCTTTATAGGTAAAAAAATTGGCTTTTTTAGGGTCAACCGCTGTGAAAAAACCGCGCCGTTTTGCGTCGTCCAAAATTCTTTTGATAACCCATTCGGTCAATACCCCCTTGTTGTAATCTTGGAAAATAATCACTTTAACGCCTTCGTGAAGCGCGATGGACATGACTTTGCTCCATAATTGACCCTCTTCCTCGGGGTCGATGTCGTGGGTGTCTTCACGGTCAATGCGCAACATCTGTTGGTGGTTGCCCACCACCCGGGTTTTGACCGTGGTGCGGCGCGTTGAGGACTTTATGATTCCGTGCCGTGGCAAATCATGCTCGGCTAGTTTTTGCAAAAACAGCTCCCCATCCGCATCGTCGCCGATAACACTACATAAATATGCCGGAACCCCCAATGCCTGCACGTTCAGCGCCACGTTTGCAGCGCCTCCAAGCCGGTCTTCCGTGTGCTGATGCAACACCACGGGCACCGGGGCCTCCGGAGAGATCCGACTCACCGAACCCGTCAGATAACGGTCAATCATGACATCCCCTACAATCAAAACGGGTTGTCTTTCAATGCTTTGTAATATGCTCATGCTTAATTTGGTCAATTAGTTTAATGTGGCCAATGGGGTGAATGTGGTCAATTGGATGAATGTGGTCAATTGGGTGAATGTGGTCAATGGGATTCATAGTCTATGGGATAAATGGGAGAGCCCCCAAACCCCTCAACCTACCCTCCAAATTTCCTCCAATACCGAAGTAATCCAGCAACGGACATAAAAGCTGGGTTTGCAGCTTCGTAGCGAGCCAAATCAGCTTGGTCTACCCCGGCTTCGAGCAGTTGACTATTGACAAATGCTTGAAAATCAGAAACCAAGGATTCTGGTGCGGCATTCGCGGCGGCGTGGGGGCGCATCCATTCGGCCCAGGAAAGCAAGCGATTTTCCAAGGCGTCGAGATGCGCGGTTTTATCTGGAATTTCCCCAAAATGAGTTAAAAACAAGCGCTCTGAGGGCAATTCGCGCATCAACTGAATCGAAGCACGCCAATCTTCCACGTGGATATCCGGGGGCGGACAAGGCGGCATCACTGGTCCACCCGCCATACGAACACCCGCTACATCGCCAGTAAACAGTACTGTGTCAGCTTGCTCCGGCTGGAATACCTCCCAAGCAATATGGTGCACCGCATGACCAGGCGTGTACCAAGCTTTGAATTGCAATCCAATGGCGTTGATGCACTCACCGTGTTCAGGTGCATAGAGCTGAGTTTCCGGGATTGGGCGCATCTCCCCCCATAGTCGGTTCATCTCCTCCCCGTAAATCATGCGGGCGGAATTGTACAGTTTTTCAGGCTGCGCCAGATGGGGCAAACCTTTTGGGTGGACGTAAATTTTTGCGCCCTGTTCGGCAAATGCCCAAGCCGCTCCGGCATGGTCAAAATGGATATGGGACAGGAAAACATGTTGAAAATCAGCCGTTTTCCAGCCGTTTTCAGACAATACTTGGTGCAAATGGGGCAGGGTAGAGGCCGGACCGCACTCTACCAGTGCCAAATCTTCGGGGCCTTCCACCACAAAAACAGCAATGGATTTGTCAATCCCCAAAAACTGGAGGTCAAGGGTATGAATTTTCATGTCGCGAAGGTAGTGCGGGCCGCTAACTACCAAATCACCAAATCACCAAATACTCAAATCAACACCTTCCAAGCTATTTTGTATAGCCAAGTACCTTGCTTGTCGAAAATAGTTTTCTTTTGTCGTCGTTAAGTGCGTGCTTTGGCGCCTTCAAACTTTCTGCGAAAAAAGTTTCGCACTCACTTTTGCTATGAAAAACATCCAAGACTTCTTTCTCTTCTGTTCAGGGGTGGAATCCAGTGTGCTGGAAAAATGCCCCACCGACCGCAACAAATACGCAGGTATTGGGGCCACTGTGTTTTTTACGGGTGTATTGGCATTCTTTTCTTCCGGTTATGCGTTGTTTACGGTTTTTGACTCCTATTGGCTTTCTGCTGCCTTTGGAACGGTATGGGGATTGATGATATTCAACCTCGACCGCTATATTGTGATGAGCATGAAAAGCAACGGGAAATGGTGGCGCGATTTCTTTGTGGCCTTTCCACGGCTCTTGTTGGCAGTATTGCTGGCCTTGGTCATCTCCAAACCCCTGGAGCTGAAGATTTTTGAAAAGGAGATTCGGGCCGAAATGGTGCAGATGGAACAGGAGGTATTCAAACAACAGGAAGACCGTGTAAAAGCGCGTTATCTTCAACAGATTGAGGAACTCCGTGCCCAAGCAGCAAACATTAAGGCCGAAATAAGCGCCAAAACAGCCTACCGGGATTCCTTGGCCAAAATGGCCGTGCAGGAAGCCGATGGCACGGGTGGTTCGCGCAAAAAAAACCTAGGGCCAATCTACCGGGCCAAAAAGGATGCGGCCGACCAGGCGCAACTCGAACTCAATGCTTTTTTACTTGAAAACCAACCGCTTGTACGCGAAAAAGAGCTGGCTGCTCAACAAATGGAGGCCAACGCCCAAGCCGATATCACCCAGCTCGACCGGGGGCGGTATGATGGCTTGGCTGCCCGCTTGGATGCGCTTTCCAGGTTGGCGGGTAGGAGCAATGCCATTTTTTGGGCCAGCATTTTCATCACCCTGCTTTTCATAGCGGTGGAAACGGCACCTATTTTGGTCAAATTAATCTCCTATCGAAGTCCTTATGATTACGTACTCCACCAACAAGAACAGGTTTTTGAAATGGCAAACCTGGAGCAAACCACCCTGCTCAGCAACAGCGTGAAAAACAAACTCAAAGTGGATACGGAAATTGGAACACACCGGGCAAATGCCACGGTGGAACAAGAGAAGGCCATCATTGACCAAAAACTCCAGGAAACCCTCGAAGGGATAAAGGGGCGGTCGTACGGGTTGGGATGATTGGTTATTTGCTTGGTTGGGGATTTGTTCTACAAGCGCTTGGGAATGGATACCAAGCTTAGGCCAAACAAATCCCCAAATCCCCAACTTGCCAAATCCCCATAAAAAAACACCTGCAACGCCAAGCGGCGTTGCAGGTGTTTAGTTTTTTCACAGAAGAATTACTTCGCTGTGCGGGCAGTTTTGGTGTCCAGGACGTCTTTGCGGAGGTCAGTAGCCAATGCCTTCAATTCTTGCATAGCTTTGCGTACGCGAGCACCAGCAGCGTTGTTGCCACCGTAGAATTTGTTCACGTCTCCTTCGATCTCGGCGACTTTTTGTTTGATGTCGTTGAAAATTTTGCTCATGATTTTGATTGGTAATAAGTTAGCAAATAAGGCCGTAAAAGTATGCTTTTATGCCAACTTCCAAGCCTTTGTAGCTTTTTTGAAAAAAAATCATGGTGAAATTTTCAAACAAAAAGTCCGCAGGCCTCACCGAACAAATTGGAAGCCAAGCACATAGACATATTAATGTCGTCTTCCCCGTGTGGTTTTAGTGGTCGTCTTTTTTACCCCGGCATTGCCGTTTCTGCCCTTCTTGCCCACCGTAGTAGTGGTTTTGGTCTCTTTGACGCGGCCATTTCGCTTGGTGGTGGTAGTGGTTTTTTTGCCCACGACGGTCCCGTTTTTCCCACGAGCCTTTACCACAGTAGTGCGTGAATGGACTACGGTCGAATGGCGGCGGTGTGGTGCGTACACGGCGTGCGCGCGGTGTACGCGGTGGGTGCGTACCACATGATAGTGCGCGCGGTAGGGTACTGCCCGGACATGGAACACACGCCATGGGTGTGGACGCCATGGCCTCCAATAGCTAGGGTACACGCGCCAGCGCCATGGAGAAACCCAAACCCGGTAACCAGGGGCATACATAAACCGGACCGGGCGCCATAGCCATACGTTCACGACGATCCGTACAGGGGCTACACGAGCGGCGGGTCCCTTGTCTTTGCCGTTCTTTACCTTTTCCTCCTCAAATGGTTCTGCAATGGTTTGTTCGCCATAGAGTGCTTCGTCGCCGACGATTTGAAGAATGGCGTTCTCATCGCCTTGCTTTTCGATTTCGATGATGGCCACGTCCTGCGACTCGTTTTCGCTCACCGCCACCTGAAGCACCAGGGCATGTACATCCCCTTCTGCATTGTCAACGACGCGGATATAGTCGATTTCGCCATCCTCATTCAGGTCGAGGTTGTTCACATCGTTGTTTTCGGTGTTCAACCGTTTTTCAAAATCTTCGGGAGAATCGGATTTTTTGAACAGTTCAATGGCTGCTTCAAGGCTAAAATGGTCGCCTGGAAGCCCAGTGCTGTCGGCCTCCACGTCACTTTGGGCAGACAATG
>JALHPW010000468.1 GCA_022842255.1 Saprospiraceae bacterium
AGGTGTTCATTCTCAGAAGGTTCCCATAAAAATCATATACTTCGCAAACCCAATTTCCCGGCGGGGCCTGATCTGTTTTTTTGACAAAAAAATTGATGCAATAAGGATTCGGAAAAATTTCAAAATAATCTTCCAAGCTTGGTTCGGGCGCTGCCGTATCACTGGGGCAGAGCGCTTCCGCCGCATCCCCGAAATAATGCAAGCCCAAATATTCCAGTAAGGTAACGGAAAGTGAATCGGCAAACCGAAGTACGTTATGCATGGAGTCGCGTATCCCGTGTCGGTTGCACTCGATTTGGAGTCCATCCAATTTGCCACCGGGGTAGGAGCTGTGTCGCGCTGTGTTGTAACCACCGTTGAAATAATCCTCTCCAGCATCCGGAAACGGGTCCGGCGCACTGGGAGTGGCTGGATAACCGCGCCCTTCTAGCAGGGAACCCAAACTCAGTGGGCCGCGCAAAAGTTCGGAATGTGAAAGCCCCAGCGCATTGTCGTTGGCAAGGTTTCGGATGCTACTTTGGTTGATATAGGTTTGTCCATCAAGGATGGCATCGGTAAGCGCGAGTTCGGATTGGGATAGCAGGTAGCCCAGCTCTAGCCGCTGAATCGTGTGGCCATGGCCGTGCAAATCGATGTAAAACCCTTTGCCAAATTTTGGAAGTAATTGATTTTTAGCCGTTTCCACAAAAGCATGAAATTCGTTCCAGGCCAATTCAGCGTCCGGATTGCCGTCGGCCGCTTCCACGATTTCGCGGTTCGCGTCGAGTTTGCGGCGATGAAGTTTGTTAAAAATAACATGCGGCCAGCACCCCGTGCGTTCATGGATGGCCTCCGCAAAGGCCCGGGCAAGTTCCTGGGTGTTGAAATCATTGACCGTCGAACAACCCGCACAATCGCGGTCGGGGATGCCGGAAGGCAAAAGCAAACCGCCGTGTGGGGCCGTGAGGATGATGGGCAAATTGCCCGCGAGATATTCCACATACCCGTTTGTGCCAAAATAGGATTCGCCTGGTGTATAGGTTTGTCCAAAGCCTCTGCAAAAAAGAAATATAAAAAGTAGGGTAGCGGGTGTCTTCCGTTTCATGATAATGCCGTAGGATTGCGGCGAAAGATAAACGAATTTCGAAGTACGAATTGCGAATTACGAGTTGCGATTTGGGAAGTACGATGGTCGCTTGTTCCTCATAACCAATAACTCATAACCAATAACAAACAACTAATAATTTGAAAACCCTAGTATTCGCCACCAACAACGCCCACAAAGCCCGTGAGGTCGAGCAAATTCTCGGTCCGGGGTTTGAAATCAAAACCTTGAAAGACATCGGCTGTCTTGAAGAAATTGAGGAAACCGAACCTACGCTGGAAGGCAATGCCCTCCTAAAGGCCCGGTATGTCAAGGAAAAATATGGATATGATTGTTTTTCGGAAGACACCGGTCTGGAAGTGGAAGCGCTCGGCGGCGCACCCGGGGTGCATACGGCACGGTATGCCGGCGACGCCAAAAGCCCGGAAGCCAACATCGCCTTATTGTTGAAAAACCTGGAAGGGGCAAGTTCCCGCCGCGCTCGTTTCCGGACCATCATTGCCTTGATTTATGACGGACAGGAAACCTTATTGGAAGGTATTTGCGAAGGCCGGATTGCGACGGAAAAGCATGGAACCCAAGGGTTTGGCTACGACCCCGTTTTTATGCCAGAGGGTTTTGAGCAAACCTTTGCCGAACTCGGTGATGAGGTGAAAAATCGAATCAGTCACCGGGGAATCGCTACGGAGAAATTTAAGGAATGGCTGTTAAATAACTGATATTCAATGTGTTGATAATCATTTTATAGTATTAGTAGCTGCAAAAAAACACCCAACATGTCCAAAACTATCCTGCTTTTTCTGCTTGTCTTCCTCGGCTCCACTAGCGCGGCCCAAAGCAACCTGATCATTGACAAGACTAAAATCCCAGTCAAAATCAAGGATGGCCAAATCGACTTGAAAAAGGGAAAAAGCATTGCGCTAAGTGTACCCACCCGAAAGGTGGATACGATTGTCACATTCGACCCGGAAACCTACGTCGAACTATATGAAATCGTTGTTTCTAGACAGACTACTGAACAAAGCACGATTATTACAAAAGATTCAAAAGCAACATTATCCAGGGCTGCCTTTTTGGAGAACCCTATGATATCTGTATCCCATAACAAAGTAGACTATGTGCCCTATAGACTCTATCTTTTTTATTTTGACAAGGGGAAATACAGAGGCTTGGGTTTTTATGATACTGCTACTTTGCAGTATTTTTATAAAGAGGATGATGCGTCCTTTCCTCCCCGGTTCAACAGCTTGCTTAGATACTTCAACCTTACCACCTTACAAACTTTCAAACTAAAACTACGTGAAAAACTATCAAGCGATGTTTCTGAAATCTATATCGTCGACGCCGAGTTCGTCTCCAGCAAAACCCAAGAAAAGCTGATTTTAACAGAGACTATTAAGGTGACACTCAAATAAAATGACCTCCTTGTCAAACGCAACCATCATCGCCCAAACCACCCAATGGATCAAATCTGTGGTCATCGGCTGCAATTTTTGTCCCTTCGCGGCCAAAGCCATGGCCCAAAAAAGCATCCGATACGTAGTATTGCCCGATACCACACTAGAAAACAGCTTGGAAACGCTCGTGGAAGAATTGCGATTTCTGGACCGCTCGATAGACATTGAAACGACGCTGCTGATTTTCCCCAACCAATATGCTGATTTTGAGGAATACCTCGATCTGGTGGATTTGGCCGAAGCCTTGTCGGAGGAGCAAGGTTATGAGGGCGTTTATCAAATCGCCAGTTTTCATCCCGAATACTGTTTTGATGGCGCAGACAACGATGACCCGGCCAATTACACCAACCGTTCGCCTTACCCAATGCTGCATCTTTTGCGTGAGGACAGCGTTTCCAAGGTGCTGGAACACTACATCGACCCGGAGGGCATTCCAGAGCGGAACATCGCTTTTGCCCAGGAAAAAGGGTTGAAACACATGCGGTCTTTGTTGGGGGCTTGTTTTTATTGAACCACAAAAGGCACAAAAGGAACAAAAGGGGGCCTCGCTTTATATCCTTTTGTATCTTTTGTGCCTTTTGTGGTCCAATAAAAACAAACTACGTTGTTTCTTTTATTTAACATGCAATACGACTACATCATCATAGGAAGCGGCTTCGGCGGCTCTGTAAGCGCACTGCGGCTCTCGGAAAAGGGCTATAAGGTGTTGGTCATCGAAAAAGGGAAATGGTACCGCACGGAAGACTTTCCCAAGACAAACTGGAGCTTGGCCAAATGGCTCTGGTTGCCCTCGCTGCGCTGGTACGGGATCATGAAAATCACAATTTTCCGGCATGTGGGCATTGTCTCGGGCACCGGTGTGGGCGGTGGCTCCCTGGTGTATGCCAATACATTGCCGGTTCCGAAACCAGCCTTCTTTAAGTCGGGCTCCTGGGCAGCCCTCGCTGATTGGCAACAAGAGCTCTTGCCTTACTACGACCGCGCCCGACAAATGCTGGGAGCCAACAAAAATCCGCGTTTTTTTGACGGCGAGCACGCGCTGGAACAACTGGCTGCCGACATCGGGCAATCGGAACACCTCGATGCCACCCAAGTAGCTGTGTACTTTGGCGAAGCGGGCAAAACCCATCCAGATCCCTATTTTGACGGTAAAGGTCCGGAGCGCAGCGGCTGTACCTTTTGTGGGGCGTGTATGACGGGCTGCCGGCACAATGCCAAAAACACGCTGGACAAAAATTACCTCTACCTCGCACAACAACTCGGGGCTGAAATCATCGCCGAACAGGAAGTCACCGATGTTCGTCCCATCGGCAACCCCGACGGCTCAGAAGGTTATACTGTAACCTTCCGCGACGCAACGCGCTTTTTCAAGACCTCTAAAACACTGAAAACCAAAGGGGTTGTATTTGCTGGCGGCGTACTCGGCACGGTGGCTTTGCTGCTTAAGCTGAAAAAAACGTCCTTGCCCAACTTGTCAGACATGGTAGGCAAAGCGGTGCGTACCAACAATGAAAGCCTCATCGCGGTGACGCAGCTGGACAACTCCTCCGATCAATCGCAAGGCATCGCCATCGGTGCTATCCTGCATACCGACGAGCATAGCCACCTCGAATTGTGCCGCTATGGTGCGGGTTCGGGTGCCTGGCGGCTCACGTTTTTGCCTTTTGTGGACGGACCGAATTTCCTGATTCGTTTGCTGAAAATGATTTGGGAAGTACTTAGTCACCCGCTACAATACTGGCAGTATTTCCGGGTAAAAGACTGGGCCAAAAGTTCGTCCGTCATGCTCTTTATGCAAACCCTGGACAGCACCGTGACCTTCACCCGTTCTTGGTGGGGCGGGATGCGGACCGCTGTGGTAGGCAAGGAAAAACCTACGGCGTTTATCCCGAGGGCTATTGAATTGGCCCGGAAATTTGAGGTGATATTAAAAGGAAAGGCGGTGGCATTTGGCCTAAC
>JALHPW010000469.1 GCA_022842255.1 Saprospiraceae bacterium
TTTCCGGTTCGGGCGATGTGTTGGTGGAGGTCATCGACTTTATGGGACGTACAGTTTTCCAAAACAACCTGCCATCGGTGGAGGGTCGTCAATCGATTGTTGTTCCTGTACAAAATTTTTTGGCCGGCACCTATTCGGTTCGCTTGACAGAAGGAAACCAGTTTGGTATTGCCAAGTTGGTGGTTTCCAAATAGTCACGCTTTTGAATAAAAAACCATGTTTTTCAGAGGCCGCCCTTGATCGGAGCGGCCTCTGTTTTTTTCTAAAAAAATATTTACCCGTCTGCAAATAAAAATCAAACAAGGCCGTTTAACCCGCCGAAGCCCTATAGGGCGCAGGAGGGACATTTCACCCCCTACATTAACCTGCCAAAGCACTTTTGGGTGAAGCAGGGTCCTTTTAATCCTTCGGTTCTCCCGCTGAAACCCTTCAGGACTAAGGTGGGTCGCTTATAATCCAACGTTTCGCTGCCTGGCGAACATTCGACATCCCGCCTCCAAATTCCAACCTGATTTCTACTTTGTTTTTGTTGTAGTTACATGAACTGAACGTAGCCCGTTCGGGCGAATGGGGTTTAACCTTTAACCAATGGTTTTTCATGCCAATGGCAATCGGCCAAACCCTTCACAACCGACAACAAAATACAAAAACCAACAACGATTATCAATCTTAAACCGATTTACAATGGCTTCTTTAAATCCTCTCTCCGGGGTTTTAGGGCGGCGTAAGGCAGCACATTTGCTACGCCGCACGTCGTTCAGACAATCCCGTGCAAAGGTGGACGAGATGGCAGGCCAAACCGCCGCCGAAGCGCTCGCCACTTTGCTCACCGCCTACCCACTCCAACTCGACCAACCCGTTTATTCCGATGGCGCTGCCACCCCGGTCACCTGGATCAATCCTCCCCAGCCGCCCAGTGCCACCCTACCAGGCGATGATTCCGACTTGACGCGTTTTGTCATGGGTTGGTGGGTCAACGAAGCCTTGCACGACCCCGGCACCACCCACCGAATGGCCCTGTTTTTCCACCAATTCCTGGCCGTGGATGCTGCAAGTGGCAGCAGCATGGAATTCTTTGACTACCTGTCGCTGCTGCGTTGGGGAAGTTTGGGGAATTTGAAAAAACTGGTCACCAAAATGGTCACCGACAACTGCATGTTGAGCTATGTCGACAACGACCAAAATTTCTCCCAAAACCCCAATGAGAACTTTGCACGGGAGTTTTTCGAACTCTTTACCGTGGGTCGGGGCCAGCCAGCGGGTCCTGGCGACTACACGACCTTCACGGAGGATGACGTAATTCAAGCGGCCAGGGTATTTACCGGTTTCAACCATGCCCAGCGCCACCAATATTCCGACCCGGAAACCATGATTCCCGCCGGAAAAGGTTACCCGCAGAGCCACGATTTCAACCCAAAAGTTTTCAGTGCAAGATTTGGCGGGGCGAGCATCAATGCTACCACCCAAGACGCCGCTGGCATGGAAGCCGAACTCAATGCCTTTGTGGACCTGGTGTTTGCACAACCTGTAACGAGTCAATTGTTTTGTCGCCGGTTATATCATTTTTTCGTGACCCGAAACGTTACGCAAGAAATTGAGGATGAGGTGATTGCACCACTTGCCCAGCTTTTGGTGGACAGCAATTTCGAAATCAAACCCGTGCTCGAAAAATTGCTGCAAAGTGAGCATTTCTTTGACGTAGACGATTCGGACAATGCCGATGAGATTGTGGGCGCGCTCATCAAAAGCCCACTCGATCTGAGCTTGCAGGCACTCACCTATTTCCAATTGCCCATCCCCGACCCGGTGGCGGAAAACACCAAGCATTATTCGGATTTCTACAGCGCGGCGGTTTTGGAAAGAATGCTCGCCCGCGCAGGTATGGATTTGTTTTATCCGCAGGATGTGGCCGGATATTCGGGCTACTACCAAGATCCGGTGCTCAACCGTCAGTTCTTCAACTCTGCCACCATAGTGCAGCGTTACAAGCTCCCGCAAATCCTGCTCACCGGCACCCATGCCTGGGGCAGCGGCTCCAACGACGACATAGGTACCAAACTAGACGTTGCGGTGTGGATCCGCGACAGCGGGGTGGTATCCGACCCTTCCGATTCAGCCACTTTGGTACAGGATTTATTGTACTACCTCTTTCCGGAAGAGCCTGACAATGAACGCTTTGAGCATTTTCACACGACTGTTTTCCTCGACCAATTGCCCGCCCAGGACTGGGTGTACGAATGGGAGGCCTTCCTCACCACTGGGGATGACAGCGAGGTGAAAATCCCGCTCGGGCGACTGGTGAATGCGATTTTGTATGCACCGGAATATCAGGTTATGTAAACCGGAACGCTGTTCCGGGAAGGAAGGCAGCGGAACGGAGTTCCGCCGTACAACTAAATCCACAAATCAACAAATCCACAACACATGAAACGTAGAAATTTTCTCAAAATATTCCCAGCCGCCGGGGTGTCGCCGTTCTTGGTAAACGGCTTTCCGATGCGGCCTTTTTCCAATAGCAAAATCTCCCAAATCCTGAATTCCTGCGATGGCGTGGAAGACCGTGTGCTGATTTTGATTCAACTAAAGGGTGGGAATGACGGCGTAAACACCATCATTCCCATCGCCCAATACGATGAATATGCCGCACTGCGACCTGTCATCAAAGTGCCGGAAACGGGGCCAGAAAAGTTTATCAAACTGGACAACACCCTGCCCACTGCCGATCAGGTTGGGCTGCACCCGGTGATGACCGGAATGAAGGAACTGTATGACAAAGGCTGGATGAGTGTGGTACAAGGTGTTGGTTATGAAGGACTTAACGGCTCCCACTTCAAAGGCACCGACCTCTGGATGAGTGGTGGGGACGGCACCCCGGAGAAATTTAACCTCCGCTCGGGTTGGATGGCACGCGCCTTGCAAGCCATGTACCCGGATGTGCTGGGCGCCCCGATTCCGCCCGATAAAGTGTATCCACTCGGCATTCAGGTTGGCGACCCCAATCCTTCCCTGGGTTTCCACTCCGAGACCGAGCACCAGAATGTCATCAACTTGTATGGGCAAGACCCAGCAGGGTTTTATTCCCTAGTACAGACGATTGGTGGGGCGCCGCTTCCCAATCTGCCGGACTCTGAATATGGTGACGAACTGGCTTATATCATGGGCGTCGAAAAAGCCGTGGATGAGTACTCGGTGTACATCACACAAGCTTTCAATGCGGGTAGCAACGCTATAACCAACTATCCGCAGACTACCTTGGCCTACCAGTTAAAAACCATCGCAAGGCTCATCAAGGGGGGCTGCAAAACCAAGATTTACCTCTGCAACATGGGGGGGTTTGATACCCACGGCGACCAACTCGCGCCGGAAGGCATCGTCACCTTGGGTGGCCATGCAGATTTGCTCCGCAACCTTTCGGAGGCGGTCAAGTATTTCCTGAACGATATGGATGCGATGGGCCTCGGCGAACAAGTGGCCGCTTGTACTTTCTCCGAATTTGGTCGTTGCGCTAAGGAAAACGGTTCGGCCGGTACCGACCACGGCACACTCGCCCCAATGATGGTTTTCGGAAAAGCCATACAGGCCGGGGTAAACGGTACCAACGTTGACCTTACCAATTTGACGGGCGACAACCAGTTGCAAGGCATACAATTTGACTACCGGCAGGTATTTACCACCCTGTTGCAAGATTGGTTGGGAGCAAGCAATGAGGTGCTCACTGCTACCATGTTTGAGGGCTACGCCAAAATGCCACTCGTAGATTCTGCCTTTGTGGTAAGTCCGGATTGTTACATCGGTACCACCGTGGGGATATGGGAGGAAAGACCTGAAAGACAATCCCTTTCAGTGTCGCCCAACCCTGCGAGCTCCCGTGCTGAGGTAGCCTTCCGAAGTGATAAATCCTTTGATGCCACCCTGACGCTACACAGTCTCGGCGGGGCTATGGTCTCTGCCCAAACCATGCGGATACAACCTGGGGTAAACCGCGCCTATCTCGACGTTCGCAAATTGCCACCTGCCACCTATTTCATCCGGCTGGAAGACAAATCCACCGGACGAGCGGAGGTTTCTAAGTTGGTAGTAACAAGTTTTTAGGTTGAAGTGGCAAGTTTCAGGTAACAAGTAGCCAATGGTTCAAACGAAGTTCCGCGCGATCCTTGTTACTTGAAACTTGTTGCTGGTGACATTTTTTCAAAATCCGATTTACATGAAATCAATATTCCTCCTTCTTTGCTTTGCGTTGATAAGTTATTCATTATCAGCACAATTAGTCCCCGCTTGCGCGGGCGGCAGCCCAGCCACAACCTGTGCAACCGCTTGTATCAATTGCGACTTCAACGGGTATGTTGGCTCCACGGCTGGCTTCCCTTCGGGGGTCGTGCCCAATTTCTGCGGCACGGTTGAAAACGCCCAATGGATGGGATTTATCGCTGGGGCCGGCGAAGCCACTTTTATTGTTGTTCCGTCCAACTGTTCGGATGGCAACGGG
>JALHPW010000470.1 GCA_022842255.1 Saprospiraceae bacterium
AGAAACACCCACTTCGTGCCAAAGCAGGTCCCTCCCTGCGGTCGGGATGACAGCCCGGGGAGGGGACGATTGGCGATACCCCTTTACACCTTGCAGGTTTTGATCATCTCGAGCCTGTAGTGCCCGTTTTGACTTCTGGTCCGTGCAGCTTATCTTTGTAAGGATTTGCCACATCACCCATAAACAACTTCACATGAACCAATTTAAACCCAAAAGAACATCGCTTTGGCTAACCTTGACAGCCCTCCTGCTCGCCAACAACCTGTATGGTCAAAACCCTGACATCTTTCAAGGGTACTACCACTCCGCGCAAGGGGACAGCCTTTCGGGTCAGCTTAACTTGGGCGACCTCAAGCATAATGTATTGAAATTCAGGCGAGAAAAAAGCAGCCATTGGGTCGTGCTTTCCCCCAAAGATGTACAAAAAGCGGTGGTTGAGACCGGGGTTCAAATATTCCCTCAAGAGATACGCAGCGCGGAGACGTCCGAACAGATCTTCGTAAAAACCCTGGTGCTCGGGGACTATACGCTGTTCAGAGGGCACACCACAAGCGGAAGTGCCTTGTTTTTTGCTGGATTGCCTGGGAACAAATCTTTGGTCAAGATCAATCCATTTGGTTTTGAGAGTCAATTGAAGCTGCTTTTGGGCAGCTGTGGACAGCAGGTCAAGTTTAATAACCTGCGGTATGATGCCAAGAGTTTGTCCCGATACTTCCTGCTGGTCAATCAATGCGCCAATCCGGGCAAAAAAACCGAAAAGATTGCTCAGAAAGGAAAGCCGCGTTTCGGAATAGGGCTCAGCGCATCATACTCCCGTCTTGCGCCCAAAGTGGAAGAAAACAACTACTTTCCGATTAAGGATTACAAGACCGGCAAGTTGGGTGGCGGGATTTCAACGAGGCTTTGGATTTCGCGGACTTTGACTGTCCATGCAGGCTTGAATTTCGTGGACAAGCGAATCAGACGCGATTCAGTGGTCGAAAGACTGTGATATACCAAGGATGTGCCCGGAATCCCGCCTGTCAAGACCTCCAACTATTATCGTTTTGCGCCAGATTTGAACTTTAAATACCTGGAAGTTCCCGTCGGGATGACCTGGCATTTCTTAAGCTATTCCAAGATTTCGCCTTCCTTCACCTTCGGATTTACCTATCAAATCCCGGTGGTTTCCAAAATTGAAAACGATTGGGGATATCCAATTTGCCCAAACGGCCCCTGCGACCTCCCTCCTGGGGAAATTGGCCACATTTCCCCAACCTGGGTCGAGGTGGATAATAAAACGCTGATCCATTTTTTTGGCGGGCTGGGCTTGAGAAACACGCTAAAAAATCAAAACGAGATAGAACTGCGGCTGGATTATTACAGTCAATCGGAAAGGGCAATGGTGGGGACCAACAAAATTGCCCCCCAAATTTTAGGGCTTTCCATGCAAACCCATCGCTTGCAACTAAGCTTCAACTATTACTTTTATTTCAAAAAACGGACAAAATGAGCGCAAAAACCTTATCCATCTACTCCCTATCGCTGCTTTTGTTGAGCATTTCCTGCCAAAAAGACTCGGGAAAGGAATATGATTTCATTGTGTTTGGCAAAATCCCGCCGGGCATTTTGTCCTCTTCCAGGAACGTTTTGGTCTTTTCGGATGCAGCAGGCAACATCTTGGAATCGTTTGAAATCGCTCAGAATGAACTGGATTTCCAGCGCTCCACCAAAGTGCCTGGCGATATTGGTTCGATCCAGGTCCACCTCGGCTTTCGATACGAAACCAACCCCACCCAAATCTATTCGCATTTGGATGTTCAGAATGGTGAGTTGATTGCATTCAGATCGTCTTCGTTCGGGGTTGATGGAACTTCTATCGAACAAAAATGCGTCCGTGTTCACGGAGTCCAATCACTTGATTCTCTTGGCTTTTTGGGCAACACAATTTATACTGCGAAAGAACCCTGGGAGGACGTTGCCAGTACCTGCGTCTTCGTTTACCCAAATGAGGGCGCAGTGCTCAACGTAAAAGCAAATGGAGAGCCCAATTTCAGAAGTTTGTATTTGCCTGACAGTATTTTGCGTAATGCACAATCTTTTCTCGACCTTGATTGGGGACTGCTCAAGCCGGCGCCCCCCAAGAAGCATTTGTCCATCGAAGCTGGATTGGGTACGCCCAGGCACTTACAAATTGATGCGGTTACCGACGATTTTACGGGCTTTGTCAATCTTGGTCCCGAAACGCATATCGATCCACTAAACCTGCAATTTGTACAACCCGATGAAGTACCCAAAAACCTTCATGTCCGATTGACGGGCGATAATTTTGTTGCGGAACGAATGTTCCAGGATGGAGATTTATTACACATTGACCGCCCTGACCTAGAGATTGGGGAAATAAGTTCAACTCCAGGCAAGGGTTTTAAGGTAGAAGCCCAAGGCGACATCGACCTTTTGGAGCTTGATTGCACGGAATCTACCTATTACAAATGGGTAATCCAAGGGCATCCAAGTTCATTTAAGGAAGTAACCATGCCCAGTTTGGCTAATTTGTCCAAGCACATCAGTTTGCCAGATGCCTACCCCACCCCTTTTTGGCGGTTTATGGTCCGGGCGCATCAATTTGGGAAACACGATTACCTAACCGTAAAGGAAGGCGCGCCCTATCGGTCTGGGGGGCTGTTCGGGGTGGCTCAGAGTGGGTATTTTATGCTTGAGAGGTGGTTTGAGTGAGGGGTAGGAAATTTCATTGGTTGTTTGTTCTTCCAAAGTTAAGCTCAAACAATCAATGATGCAAGGGTGGAGACACTAAAATCTGTTTTACGGTTTGCCGGCACAGCCGGCGGAAATACTCGGCACGAAGCTGAAGCTTTCGCGCCAGCGTGCGTTGGGCTTGGAATTGGGGGAGCTTCGCGCTAGCGGGGATAAGTAAAGTAGAACTGGATATGACCGATGCGACGACGGGGCTTTACTGGGTAACCCTAAGTGATGCATCTGGTAAAATTGTCAATAGGGCGCAGCTCTTCCTAATACGTTAAACTTCTTTTTCACTCGACTGCCCGGAGCCCTAGGTTACGGGCAGTCACTTTTTATCTTATTTAGTGAAAGCACTCTTGACTTTTGTTATATATTCCTTCTTCGGAATAGTCTGCATCTTCGCGCAAGCCAAGTATGACAATGTTTGGACTTTAGGGTACGGTGAGGTAGTCCATATCCCTGGCGGAAGCTCTTTTGGCGGAATCCTTATGGATTTTAATGATTCGCCTCCCACTTTTACCCTTCAGGATTATCCGTGCGATAGGCCAAAAGCATGTATCTCTAATGAAAATGGTCAATTGCTGGCCTATACAGACGGCTGTGAAGTATTCAACCAAGAACATCAGATTATGCTTCATGGTGACTCACTCAATCCAGGCAAAGTGTACAAACTGTTTTGTGGGCAGACAAATTATCCCCTCTGGCAGCCGTTTGTTTTTTTGCCGATGCCTGGTAGTGATAGTTTGTATTACCTGTTTCATATCAGGGCAGATGATTATTATTGGAGGCCAATGAACCTTATGTATACAATTATCGATGCTACAGGTGATACAGGCAAGGGAGAAGTTGTTTCAAAGAACAATACTATCCTAAGTGACTCTCTATATTTAGGGAGCTATGTTCACGCCGTCCGCCATGGCAATGGTAGGGATTGGTGGATAGTCTGCCCACGCCGCTACAGTTATGATATGCATGTTAGCCTGCTTACGCCTGCGGGAGCGGAGTACAAGGGAATCCAGCAATTTGACCTGATTAAGGTTGATAGCACATGCTGTATCAGCCAGCAGGCTTTCTCCACTGATGGCAGTAAATATTTTCGAAACTCTACAGAAGGGTTGACTGTATATGATTTTGATCGATGTAGCGGTTTGTTCACGGTCTCTGCTTTTCTAGATTGGGATTTGGTGCCACATGGTGAAGGAGGCGTTGTGACCTCCCCCAACAATCGTTTTCTCTATCTCACATCGGGTGGCACTGTACAGCAATACGACCTTTGGGCATCGGATCTTGCGACCAGTATGCAAATAGTGGGTACCTATGATAGCACGGAAGCTCCTTTCCCTGCGAATTTTTTTTGGATGCTGCGCGGACCAGACGGGAATATTTACATGAATACCTCTTACGACAATGGCGTACTACACGTCATCCATCATCCCGACTCGCTTGGACTTAATTGCGGCTTTGAACAGCATGCAATCACACTACCTGCGCTGTCAAGTTATTTTATGCCCAATATACCCAATTATCGATTGGGAGCTCTATCCATACCATGTCCAATGAGCGAAACTATTGAGGTAAAAGAGAATCTGCGTTCTCTTACTATCACACCCAACCCAGCATCCAGCACAATCAGGTTTTCCCTTCCGCAACCAATAAAAGGAGTCTGGCATTTATATAGTCTCTCAGGTGGCTCTTTACTCAAAGGAAGTTGGGATGGCGACCAGATAACAATTGATGCTAC
>JALHPW010000471.1 GCA_022842255.1 Saprospiraceae bacterium
CAGGATCAAACTCTCCATCGTGTATTCTTCGCCATCCCGGATAAATCCGGGACAAACTTTGTTCCTCAACCTTAATACCTTACCTGCTTAACATCTCTTACATTCCTTCTCTTTTCCTTCCACTGTCAGTACGTCAATGAACTTTTATATAATAACCACGAGAAAAATGTGGCAATTAGTATCAATTTTTAAGAAGCAACTTTTTGCTTCATGTGTCGTCCTCAAGTCATTCTCTCGTTATCGGGCCGCAAAGGTAGCAATCTCTTATTCTTCTAACCAAGCAAATTTGAAGTTATTTTTTCAACATTTTTTTAAAATCAGAACCTCACTTATCCACCAATCCAGTTGTTTCAAATCTGCTCTTTATTCATGTTCTCTCCCAAAGCGGGCGCAAAGGTAAAAACGAATTTTGTTTCTCCAACACCATCGCCAAAAATTTTTCAAAAAACTTTATTCTGAAAAATCGAACTTGAGGTCTTTATTTAGCTGAGTCGCTGAAAATCAATCATTAAGCATCATTTACCCCGTTCGCTAAATTTTGAAAGAAAGTATATGGTGCCGGGTTGTTTGTTCCCAGACCTATTAATAGGCCCGCTCATCCTTGTTTTCCATGAAATTCATGAAGGCCCGGTTGACTACCCGGTTGCCGCCTGGCGTAGGGTATTGCCCAGAAAAATACCAGTCCCCAGAGTTCTTCACACAAGCCGAATGAAGGCCTTCCAGTGTTTGGAATATTAGGTGAAGTTCTGGCTTTAGATCTTTTGGGCGCACGAGTTCGGCAATCTTGTGGCTAATCTGGTTGTATTCAAAGCGGTCGTAAAGTTCTGTCACCTCATTTTGGACTGCCTCTACCGGCAAATGCTCTGAGTTTTTACACCGTTGGTAAGCTTCTTGGAGTAGGTTTTCCTGTTTGGTCTCCTTGAGTAGCTCAACGAGTGCCTGAAAGGCAACAAAGTCGCGCATTTTACTCATGTCGATGCCATAGCAATCTGGGTAGCGGATTTGAGGCGCGCTGCTCAGGATGATGATGCGTTTCGGACGGAGGCGTGCAGTGATGCTGACGATGCTATCGCGTAGGGTAGTGCCGCGCACAATGGAATCGTCTAGAAGCACCAATGTGTCTTTGTCGTCTTGGCATATTCCATAGGTGACGTCATATACATGGTTCACCATATTATTACGTGCCTTTTTGTCGGCAATGAAGGTGCGTTGTTTGTCGTCTTTGTGCACCAATTTTTCATTCCGTGGCCTAACGGCGAGCACCTCTGCTATTTTTTCCGGGGTGGCATTCCCGCCCAAGGCTAGGATTTGTTCCTGTTTTATAAGGTTTAGTTCTTTTTCAAGTCCTTCCATCAGGCCATAATAGGCTGCTTCGGCAGTGTTGGGGATGTACGTGAACACTGTATGCTTTAAATCAAAGTTGACCGCCTCGAGTACGGGTCGAGCCAAGAGTTCCCCAAGCTTTTTCCGCTCTTGGTAAATTTCCCGGTCATTGCCACGGCTGAAATAAATACGTTCGAAGGAGCAAGCGCGACGTTCGCGGGGTTCAAGGAAGGGTAATTCCTCTACCTTACCATTGTACTTTACGATTAGGGCGTGACCTGGCTTGAGTTCTTTCATGTCCTTGAAGCGGACATTGAACACAGACTGAATTGCGGGGCGCTCGGATGCGCCCACTACGATTTCATCATCCTGGTACCAATATGCGGGCCTAATCCCATTTGGGTCGCGCATGAGAAAAGAGTCGCCATGGCCAATCATGCCTCCCAGTACATATCCACCATCAAATTTCTTGCTGGCGCGGCGTAGAAGCCGTTGAACGTCCAGGTTGTCGAAGATAAGTTGGTTGATATCTGGATTGGAATGTCCATCCGGTTTGTACCAGGTATGCAGGCGTTGCACTTCGTCATCCAGGAAGTGACCAAATTTTTCCAGTACGGTTACGGTATCGCTCTTTTCCTTCGGGTATTGGCCAAGGTCGACCAGTTCTTGGAAGAGCTCGTCCACATTGGTCATGTTGAAGTTGCCAGCCAAAAGTAGGTTTCGGCTGATCCAGTTGTTCTGGCGGTGAAATGGGTGTACCAATTCGATGGAATTGTCGCCATGGGTGCCGTAGCGCAGGTGGCCCATGAGCACTTCGCCCATGTATGGCATATTTTCACGGAGCCATTTGGTATCGTTGCGGAACTCGGGCGGGGCTGCGTTGAGGCGTGCCCATACCATCTCAAAAAGGTCCGTCAGGTAATTGGGGGCGTTGGAGCGCTTACGGCTGATATATCGGGTGCCGGGTTGAGGGTTGAGTTTGATAGTGGCAATCCCTGCACCGTCTTGTCCGCGGTTGCGCATTTTTTGCAGCAAAAGCTGCATTTTTTGTACCCCGTAAAAGGCGGTGCCGTATTTTTTGTGGTAAAACTCTAGGGGCTTCAAAAGCCTCAGGACGGCGATGCCGCACTCGTGTTGAATTATGTCGCTCATTGCGGGGCAAAGGTAAAAAAGGGGAACTTGGTTTTTAGGGCTTGGGAAAGGTTTAGGAGGGCATTTGAAATTGGTTCCTTAGACAAATGAAAAGGCAGTTTTGTTTCGTCGCCGAGATACTTGTCGGCATGGGGACAAAACAAAACTGCCAAGGGGGCAATGGACGTGGATTTTTAGGCTTGGGTTATTGCCGAACCAATCGGGCAATCCCCCAATTCCCGCCAGTTTTCCGGGCTTTTACGAAATAAAAACCCGCTGGCAGGTCGCCGGTCCACAAAGGCTCATTGCCAAGCAAGGTGGAGTCGCGCCAGTGTTTGCCATCGCTCCCCAAGATCTGGAACTCGATTTTGTCTTCCGGGTTCACCCCGGAGAATCGCACCCAAGTACTTGCAGGGTTGGGGAAGATTTCAAGACTAGGTTTAGGTTGAATGGGTTCTGATCCTGCGGAGGTGATATCGGCGAAAAGCCACTCATAGGCATCGGGAAATTCACGTGCCCAAAACCATTCGGAGTGTTGACCATCCGATTTGACATTGAAGGATTTTTCAGAGGGGCTAAAACCGGCAGTACCCATGGCGTTGGACACCGCTTGCATGTCCTGCACTACATAATTGGACTGGTTGCCATCGTCCTCTTCATCTGCCCCAGACAGGAAGTACACCCGGGCATTGCCCAATTTGGCGTGGGTGGCTACATGGTTGGCCGGTTGATTGTCGGCAAACCAGAAGGCGGGGCTAAAGATGCCTGCTTTGGCAAAGATGTCTTGGCGTTCGGAGAATGCGTACATAGAAATCAGCCCACCCATGCTGCTGCCTGCAATTCCGGTGGACATCCGTCCTGGAAGTGTTCGAAAATTGGCGTCTATATATGGTTTCAAGGTGCTTGTGATGAATTCGACGTATTCATCTCCTTGTCCGCCTCCATATTGTGGGTTTACCCAAGGGGAATACTCATCGAGTCGGAATTGCCCACCGTTGTCGATTCCGACCACTATACAGCCCCAATTGCCTTGTGCATGAAGTTCGTTGAGGGATTCATCGATTTCCCATTCACCAGAGAAGGAGGTGTTTTGGTCAAACAGATTTTGCCCGTCGTGCATATATAGGACAGGATATTTTTTGGTCGTGGTTTGGTAGTCTGGGGGGAGATAGAGCCAAATGCGCCGATTGCGGTTTAGTTGGGGGATGTAGAAATCGGTGTCTAAAATCTGAACGTTGGCGGCTGCAGTGCCATTGCCACCAGACCCGCCGAGGTCTTCCCAGGTCAGAATACTGAGGTTGACGGTAGTGGGTTGTCCGTTGTAATTGAGGATACGGTCGGGCAAGAAGCCGCCATTGGCATTGCCTTCCACGCTTGCCCAGCTACCCCGCGTGAATTTGAACTTTACTTCTCCGACGGGAGGGTTGAGCACGATTTGGTATTGTCCGCCGCCAATGGGGCTCAGGATTTTACTGGCATCGGAAGGGTTCCAGTTGTTGAAGGTGCCAACAGCGTGGATGTTTGCGTTGGCGGGGGTGTTTACTGGGATGGAAGTGACTTTGAGTGTGAGTTGCGCATTGGCAACGAGGAAGTTGGCCAGAAATAGGGCCGCTGATAGGAGGTGTTTGTACATGTTAAATCGGTTATGTTGGAAAAAGGTTGATTGGGTACTGGTTGAATGGTGATTGGTTGAATGGTAGGGACGATCAACCAGTTACCATTCAACCAGTACCCAAATCCTATTTTCATAGGACGCGCAAAGGTACGGCGCTATGGTTCACAGCCCAATTTTTGAAGGAGCCAAGCGCCAAAAAGTAGCGACAGGGTGCCTTTGACCGTAAAGAAGATGATTCCGGCCCAGCCGAGTTTGCGCAGGTATTCTTTCAAGTTCTTTTTTTCCATGTTCGGTGGTTGTTTATTCCCGTTCGGTAGCCTTTGGCCGTGTATAATGTATCGTTTGTTGGTTTTTTGCGTTTACCTAGCGGTAGAATTCTTACACCTTATATATATAGT
>JALHPW010000472.1 GCA_022842255.1 Saprospiraceae bacterium
AACGATGCCAACAACGCTTTGGTGGGCAATGGCGTTTCGATGGTGACACTTTGCTATTTGAGGCGTTTTCTCCTGTTTTTCAAGAAGGTGCTGGCTGATTCGGAAGCAAAAAGCACCCCTATCTCCTCGGAGCTGCATGTTTTCCTGAATGATGTCTCCCAGGCATTGAATCGTTACCAACATCTGCTTTCAGGGAAAATAAACGACCGGGAGCGCAAGCAGATCCTGGATGCTTTGGGGGAGGCCGGCAGTGCATACCGCACCCAGTTGTACGAGCAGCCATTTTCGGGAAATAAACAACCGGTTGCGCTGAAAGCAATAGAGCAGCTTTTTGACCTCAGCTTGCGCTATCTGGAACATACCATCGACGCCAACAAAAGGCCAGATGATTTGTACCATGCCTATAACCTGATGACGCTGGAAGGTGGGGACGAAGTGACCATTTCCTACCTAAGCGAAATGCTCGAAGGGCAAGTGGCGATCCTAAGCTCCAAATATTTGGCCGCTCAGGAGGTCTCCAAGGTGTTGGATAGCATGAAACACAGCAAATTGTTCCGACCCGACCAGTATAGTTACCTCCTTTACCCCAACAAGGACCTGCCTGGTTTTTTGGAAAGAAACAGTTTGCCAAAAGATGCCGTTGGGAGCTCAGCCCTGCTCACCCAACTGGTCTCCGACGGAAATGTGGATATTATTGAAAAAGACATCAATGGGGTGTTCCACTTCAATAGCAATTTCAAAAATGCCAACGACCTGAGCGCCGCGTTGGATGGGCTGGCAAAAACGAACTATGCGTCACTTTTGGACCAAGATAGAAAACGGGTGCTGCAGATATTTGAAGACGTTTTCAACCACAAGGCATTTACCGGGCGTTCCGGAACCTTCTACGGATATGAAGGCCTTGGGTCTATCTATTGGCACATGGTTTCAAAACTTCAGTTGGCAGTGATGGAATGTTGCCAAAAAGCGGTCGAGGATGGGGAAAACGCGTCGGTAGTAAATCATTTGCTAAATCATTATTACGAAATAAGCGAAGGTATTGGCGTGCATAAATCCCCGGCATTGTATGGGGCCTTCCCAACCGACCCCTATTCGCACACCCCTGCCGGAAAGGGTGCGCAACAGCCTGGCATGACCGGGCAGGTTAAGGAAGATATTTTGAGCAGGTTCGGCGAGTTGGGAGTTTTGGTAAAAGGTGGCCAGCTCTGTTTCGACCCCAGTCTACTTAGGATGTCGGAGTTTTTAGAGGAAGCCACAACATTCGAATATGTGGATGTAAATCAGGAATCCAGGCAATTGCCGCTCGAAAAGGGGTCTCTTTGTTTCACGTACTGCCAGGTGCCCATCGTGTACACGGTGGCGGAAGAAAACGGCCTGACCATTACGCATAAAGACCAAGCCCCTACCCTATTGAACGAGTTGGTAGTGGATAAAAACACCAGCCTCAAAATATTCGAGCGGACAGGGGATATCCTCCAAATCAATGTCCAAATAAAGGCATCAACCTTGAAATAACATGAAAACAAGATGGCAAACAGCGGGGCTTCTGTTGGCTTTAGCCTTCATTTTTTCAGGCCACACCTGGCGCCTTGACAAAACCTATAAACCTAGCACAGCATTGACAGCGAAAGACATCTTGGGGAACCCCAAATATTTGGCCATTTCTTATGGTGGGTACCGGCAAACCAGCCGCGAGTTGCAGCCAACGGTGGAGCAATTGAAGGAGGACATGAAAATCCTTGCAGCCATGGATATCAGGATTTTGCGTACCTACAATACCAAGTTGGCAGAAGCCTCCAATTTGCTAAAGGCAATCCATGCTATAAAACAGGAAGATCCCACTTTCGAGATGTATGTCATGTTGGGCGCATGGATTGATTGTCGAAATGCATTCACCAACCATCCAAACCACCAGCTTGAGGAGGAAGAGGCCAATGCAGCCGAAATCCAAAGAGCGGTGGATATGGCAAGGCAATACCCCGATATCGTAAAAATCATCGCCGTAGGCAATGAAGCGATGGTGCACTGGGCAGGAAGTTACTATGTGCAGCCCTGGGTGATTCTGAAGTATGTGAACCAACTGCAAGGACTAAAGAAGGCTGGCAAGTTGTCCAAAGACCTGTGGATCACCAGTTCCGACAACTTCGCTTCCTGGGGAGGGGGCGGTGCGGAATATCATCTGGATGATTTGACAAAGTTGTTGGAAGCGGTAGATTACGTGTCCATGCACACCTACCCCATGCACGATACCCACTACAACCCTGCTTTTTGGGGCAATTTCGAGGGCGAAGAATCGCTGTCCGATACCGCCAAAATTGCTGCTGCGATGACCCGAGCCAAGGACTATGCCATTTCGCAATACCAAAGCGTGGCAAAATACATGAATGGATTGGGCATCAAAAAACCTATCCATATCGGAGAAACAGGATGGGCCAGCGCCTGTAATGGCCACTATGGGGCTAGTGGGTCAAAAGCGACCGACGAATACAAGGAAGGACTTTATTATCAGATGATGCGGGAATGGACGAACCGGGAGAAAATCGCCTGCTTTTACTTTGAAGCCTTTGACGAAATCTGGAAAGACGCAGCTAACCCCGGAGGGTCGGAAAATCACTTTGGGTTGTTCACGATTGATGGGAAAGCCAAGTATGCCATTTGGGATTTAGTGGACAAGGGTGTTTTCAAAGGACTGACAAGAGACGGAAATCCAGTTGTAAAAACGCATGAGGGAAACAAGGCATCTTTGCTCCAACAGGTACCGCTTCCTCCGGTAAGGCAGGGGAAAGCGGCTGGTCATTGATCATTCGCATACATGTTCAATATGAGCACTTTCATAAAATACGGGTTCATATTTTCTTTTGTCTTCATGCTAAGCGCTTGTGCTACAATGGATAAGAAGTTGGAAACCATCGTATTTGAAACCTCTGCAAACGGCAACAAGCTTCAGCAGATCATGGAATTTCCCCCTGCAGACAATCCTGTGGTTATCAAGGTATTGCCCAATCAAAAATTCCAGGTCATTACAGGGTTCGGAGGGGCATTTACGGAGTCGTCGGCCTGGTTGTTGAACAAAATGAGCAAGGAAAACCGAGACAAAATCCTTGAAGCGTATTTTGGGGAAACAGGCGCTTGCTACTCCCTGGCGCGTACCCATATCAACTCCTGTGATTTTTCTTTGGGGCATTATTCCTATGCTCCGGTGGCAGGCGACACCGCGTTGAATCATTTTTCGATTGAAGAGGATCGGGGCGATCTTATTCCGATGATCAAGGATGCGATGGCTATTTCCAAAGACGGGTTTAAACTCCTTTCCTCTCCTTGGACAGCCCCGCCCTGGATGAAAGACAACAACCATTGGGTAGGCGGAAGATTACTACCGACCTATTACGATACCTGGGCCTTGTTTTTTTCAAAATATATCGATGCCTATAAATCCGAGGGCATTGACATCTGGGGACTAACGGTGGAAAACGAACCGCTGGGCAATGGCAACAATTGGGAGAGTATGCACTTTACCCCGGAAGAGATGACCGCGTTTGTGCAAAATCACCTGGGCCCAAAGCTTGAAGCCGATGGTAAAGGCCATGTCAAGATTTTGGGCTACGACCAAAACCGCGAGCATTTGAAGGAATGGGTGGACGTAATGTACCGGGATGAGGCTACTTCAAAATATTTCGCTGGCGCTGCCGTGCACTGGTATGCCAGCACTTTTGACGTGTTTCCCGAGGCATTGCAATATGCGCACAACAAAGCTCCAGAGAAACATTTGATCCAATCGGAGGCCTGTGTGGATGCAGAAGTGCCGCACTGGCAAGATGACGCCTGGTATTGGAGCCCGGAAGCCACCGATTGGGGTTGGGACTGGGCGCCTGCGGAAGAGAAACACCTGCACCCAAAATACGCCCCCGTCAACCGCTACGCTACAGACCTGATCGGTTGCCTCAACAACTGGGTAGACGGCTGGATTGACTGGAACATGGTGTTGGACAGGCAGGGCGGTCCCAACTGGTTCAAAAACTGGTGTACGGCCCCGGTAATTGTTGACCCGGAAGCCGATGAAGTGTACTTTACGCCCCTCTTTTACACCATGACCCATTTCAGCAAATTCATCCGGCCAGGAGCGGTACGGATTGGGTTTGAAAATGCCGACAACACAATACAAGTCACGGCCGCCCAAAACCCCGATGGGTCCATTGTGGTCGTGGTTTTTAATCCGACAGAAAACGAAAAGCAGCTCACGCTCGCTTTGGGCGAAAAATCCGCCCAAATAAAAATCAGTAACAAAGCGATTCAAACCATAGTGCTAAATAAACGAAACACTGACCATGACTAATTCAGAAACACCCTCGCAAAAAGTTCCTTTCGGGCAAAAGGTTGCCTTCGGATTGGGTATGCTTGCCAATCAATTGTTTCCTGCTATGTTAGGAATATTCATTGTGATTTTAATTGATAAATTAG
>JALHPW010000473.1 GCA_022842255.1 Saprospiraceae bacterium
CACCGTATCGCCCGCAAAGCGATAGCTGGTATTCCAGCTTCCATCAAAAAAATTCCAGTGATAGGCCCCCATGGACAGACCGGGACGGGAGAAAAGATCGCGGGTGTTTTGTCCTAAAAGAAAGGTGGAAATTGCAAAAAATGCCAGTAGAAGGAACGTAGGGCGGGTATAAAGGTGTTGCATATTGGAATTTCTCTGCTTAGCGATATCGTTTTAAGAGTCGTTTTTTCAGTGTTTCGCTGCTTTAACGAAGAACAAATACGAGTGCAGCCAAGCGTTCAGAAATTAAATTTCACCAAAAGCCTTAATTTCGCCCCTTCGCAAAACAAAACCTCCTTTTATAGTGGAATACAGACCGAGCGACATCGAGCCGAAATGGCGAAAGTGGTGGACAGAAAACAGCACTTACAAAACCAAAAATCAAGGCGACAAACCCAAGTATTACGTCCTTGATATGTTCCCATACCCTTCTGGGGCCGGGCTACACGTGGGTCACCCACTAGGGTATATCACTTCAGATATCCTGGCCCGGTACAAACGGCAGTGTGGGTTCAATGTGCTGCATCCCATGGGCTATGATTCTTTTGGTTTGCCTGCTGAACAATATGCAATCCAAACCGGACAGCACCCTGCTATCACCACAGAGCAGAACATCGCTCGCTACCGGGAGCAGCTGGAAAACATTGGTTTTAGTTTTGATTGGGACCGCGAGGTGCGCACCTCTGATGCCGCGTATTACAAATGGACGCAGTGGATTTTTATCCAATTGTTCAACCATTATTACGACCTCGATGCCGATAAAGCCTTGCCAGTCAGCGAGTTGGTGAAACATTTTGCCCAATCAGGCAACGCTGCTGTGCGCGCCGTTTGCGACGATGACACGCCCAATATTTCGGCATCCGATTGGAATGCAATGAGCGAGCGAGAACAACAACTTTTCCTGCTCAAATACCGCATCACCTTTCCTGGGGAAGAATACGTCAACTGGTGCCCAGCACTCGGTTCGGTACTCTCCAACGACGAAGTAAAAGACGGCGTAAGCGAACGCGGCGGACACCCGGTGGAACGCAAACTCATGAAACAATGGGTAATGCGCATCACGGCCTACGCCGATCGACTGCTGGAGGGCTTGAATACGATTGATTGGCCTGAATCCATCAAGGAACAGCAGCGCAACTGGATTGGAAAGTCGGTGGGCGCCTCCGTCAAATTTGCCGTGGAAGGTTTTGATGATTTGTCCGTCGAAGTTTTCACGACTCGAATTGATACGATTTATGGGGTGACGTTTATGGTGCTCGCGCCTGAGTTGGACTTGGCCAAAACCATCACCACCGACGAGCACCGAAATGCAGTGGAGGGTTATATCAAATGGACAGCTGCGCGCAGTGAAATCGAGCGCATGTCAGATACCAAAAAGGCCACTGGGGTGCCCACTGGGGCATACGCCATCAACCCAGCCAATGGCGAGCGTGTACCCATTTGGATTGCCGATTATGTTTTGGCGGGCTACGGCACAGGCGCGGTGATGGCGGTGCCTTCGGGCGACCAACGCGACTGGAATTTTGCCAAAGAATTCAACCTGCCCATCGTACCCATCATGGACAGTCAGCAGGATTTGGATACTGCTGCCGATGCTGGGAAAGACGGACGTTATATCAATTCTGGGTTGATCAACGGTATGACCTATGCCGAGGCGGTGCCTACGATGATCAAATGGCTCGAAGAAAAGGGAATTGGGCGAGGGAAAACGCAATACAAGCTTCGAAATGCGGTGTTTAGCCGCCAACGCTATTGGGGCGAACCAGTGCCTGCCCGTTGGGAAGGCGATGTGCCGTATGCCTTGGACGAAAAAGACTTGCCCTTGGTATTGCCTGCGGTAGACAAATACCTGCCGACCGAAACTGGCGAACCTCCACTGGCCCGGGCCAAGGGCTGGAAATACGAACTGAGCACCATGCCTGGCTGGGCTGGTTCATCCTGGTATTTTTACCGGTATATGGACCCCCACAACACCGGCGAATTTTGTTCCAAGGAAGCCATGCAGTATTGGCAAAAGGTAGATTTCTACATCGGTGGTTCGGAACACGCGGTGGGCCACTTGTTGTACAGCCGTTTTTGGAATCAGTTTTTGCATGATTTGGGCTTGGTTCCGCATCGGGAGTTTGCCCAAAAGTTGGTGAACCAGGGCATGATTCAAGGTCGTTCCAACTTTGTCTATCGGGCAAAAGAGCGCTTTTTTGAAGAATATTTGATGATTAAGGTGCTCAAGCCCTTTTTTGAAGAAGTAGGCCCAATCGAAATCAAAGGGGCTGAATTTGAAGAGGAAATCAAATACGATTTTGCGTTTGAGACCAACGATTTGGTCATTGAAGTGACCTCCATCAAGCAGGTGGATAAAATCGAACGTATCCGAAAATCCGCTTTAGAAGACGGGAAACGCCTTATGGTGTTGTACACCGAAGAGCTGACCGACCATATCAACGAGCCTGCGGTGATTGCCGAAAGTATTCGCGCGGCATTGGCCAGTCGGGAAGATTTCATTGTGACCTCGAAACAACCTTCTGGAGAACAACTGTTTGTTTCCCACAGCCTGTTGTACAAATACAGTCCTGAAACGGTGACCAAAATCCACGTAGATGTAAACATCGTGGACAACGATGTACTCGATTTGGACAAGGCGCGCAAGACGGCCTTATTTGCCAATGCGAATTTCAAACTCGATGCAGAGGGCAAATACACCTGCTCCTGGGAGGTGGAGAAAATGTCGAAATCCAAGTTCAATGTGGTAAACCCGGACGATATCGTAGCCGAGCATGGGGCGGATTGCTTCCGGATGTTCGAGATGTTTCTCGGGCCGATTACCGATGCAAAACCTTGGAATACAAAGGGTATTACGGGGGTGAGTGGCTTTTTACGCAAGTTTTGGAGCATGTTTTTTGAGGGGGAAAACTTCCGGGTTACGGAGGAGGCGCCTACCCGCGACGAACTTCGCGCACTCCATACCTGTATCAAAAAAGTGACCGACGATATTGAGCGGATGAGCATGAATACCTGCGTGAGCCACTTCATGATTGCCACCAACGACCTTCGTAGCCTGAAATGCAACAAACGCGCAGTGCTCGAACCACTGGTGATACTCCTGGCACCGTTTGGTCCCCACGTTGCGGAAGAACTTTGGCACTTACTGGGTCACCAAACCACGGTTTGTGATGCCGCTTGGCCCGTGTTGAACGAGGAATACCTGAAAACAGACACGGTCAACTATCCCATTCAAATCAACGGGAAACTTCGCGCCAACCTCGAATTGCCAGCCGATATTTCCGCACAGGATGCTGAAAAAGCTGCCTTGGGTCTGGAAATCGTGCAAAAATGGCTCGAAGGGAACACGCCCAAAAAAGTGGTTTTTGTGCCGGGGCGGATGATTAATGTGGTAGTATGATTGATGGGCCACGGATGACACGGATTGGACACGGATTTTAGATTAAATGGTGTAAATCCGTGTCCAATCCGTGTCATCCGTGGCCCATCAATCCCCAAATAAACAGATACACAGCAATAACGATGTATAAAAACAAAAAAGTCGTCGTCGTACTTCCTGCCTACAACGCGGCCCTGACGCTCGAAAAAACATACCGGGAAATCCCCTTTGACTTGGTAGATGAAGTCATCCTTTGCGACGACCATAGCCGCGACAATACGGCGGATCTGGCCCGTTCGCTGGGCATACAGCATGTGATTGTTCACGAACAAAACAAAGGGTATGGGGGCAATCAAAAATCCCTGTACAACAAAGCCCTGGAGATTGGGGCTGACATTGTGATCATGCTTCACCCCGATTACCAATACACGCCCAAACTCATCCCGAGTATGGTCAACATCATCGGGGAGGAGCTGTATCCGGTGGTGCTGGGTTCACGTATCCTGGGCATGGGCGCCCGCAAAGGGGGTATGCCGATGTACAAATACATTGCCAACCGCTTCCTGACGTTTGCCCAGAACACCTTGATCCACTACAAGTTATCAGAGTATCATACCGGCTACCGGGCCTTTGGTCGCGAGGTCTTGCAGGGTATCAACTTCAATCAAAACTCCGATGATTTTGTGTTCGACAACGAGATGCTCTCTCAAATCGTGTACGCTGGGTTTGACATCGGTGAAGTCACTTGTCCTACGAAATACTTCGAGGAGGCTTCCAGCATCAATTTCAGCCGAAGCATGAAATATGGTTTTGGGGTGTTGCGGGTGTCAATTTGCCACTGGTTGCAGCGGATGGGGCTTTGGAAATTTGCGATGTACCAAAAGTAGCTGAAGTACGAAATACGAGTTGCGAAGTACGAGGGTGCACTTGCTTGGCATTCCTAATTCGCAATTCGGTACTCGTAAATTAATTTGTCCGCTCCTCAAACTCCTTCAATATCACCCGCAAAGCACCGGCCGAGATCGGAAGAGC
>JALHPW010000474.1 GCA_022842255.1 Saprospiraceae bacterium
CTTTGAGCTTGGTGTTGTTGGTTTGGTGCGCCATGGGAATCTGGCAGAAACCACTTCATGTGTTGGCTTGGTGTGTGGTGCCTTTTGTGGTGGCACATTCCATGGTGGCACATAAGGAAGTCCGGTTTTTGTTCCCAATGGCATTGCCGTTTTTCTTCTTTGTGGCCGCTGGCTGGGAAGTTTTCAAAGAGAAGATTGAAACAAAAAACTGGATGGACAAATCCTGGCGATTCCTCCTTTGGGTGAATGCTATCGTGCTGATTTTCAGGATATTGATACCAGCCAAAGAAATGGCGGCTTACAACAAGTTTCTATGGGATTGGTACATAGAGCACCCCAACTCAAAGGTATATTTTGTAAAAAAGGAACCCAAAAAGTACTATCCGCTGAATATGCCCTTTTATGACCACCCTGGGCAGCAGCAACTCGACTGGTACACCGATCAGCGATACCAAAACGATACCACCGCGCTAAAACCTGGCGATTTAATGTTTTTTATGGAGGTAGTGTCTCCGCCCCCTCAGGCACCACCGGGTTTCCAATTGACCCGAATGTTTGCTTATTACCCAGATTGGCTCCTGCTCAACAACACCAATGATTGGCAGGGGCGTACCCGAATTTGGGCCGTTTACAGATTGGATGAAGGAACCCAATGAAGCTGGGTCAAAAATTAGCCGGACCGCTGCACTTGGCATTTACTCTGCTACCATCTTTTTCAAGCTTAGTTTCAGACTTAAAAAGCCAAATATCCCTGCAACCAAGGAGGCAAGCAGTATTACAATTTTAGCATTATTGATAAGCGTTTCATTGTCGAATGCAAGCAGGGTAACAAAAATCGACATGGTAAAACCAATCCCGCCCAAGAACCCAACACTTAAAATGGTCTGCCACTTTAAATCTTCTGGCAGCTTACAAAGCCCAAATTTTACCGCAAAAAACGTAGATAGAAAAATCCCAATGGGTTTGCCCACAATTAATCCGAGGGCAATGCCGATGCTATAATTTTGGGTGAGTATTTGACCCAAACTTCCGCTGAATAAAATGGCCGTATTGGCCAAAGCAAAAACCGGCAAAATGACAAATGCGACTGGTTTGTGTAAAAAATGCTGTAAAATATAGGAGGTTGATTTTTCGCCACTGCTACCAAAAGGAATTGCAAATGCCAGTAAAACGCCCGTAATGGTGGCATGGACGCCCGAATTGAGCATAAAATACCACATCACAGCCCCTCCAATCAAATATGGGAGGAGGTTTCTTACCTTCAGTTTATTGAGGGCCAAAAGCAGTGCAAAAACCCCCAATGCAATCAATAAATTTGTCCAAAATATAGTCTTGGTATAGAAAACAGCAATGATGATGATTGCCCCCAAATCATCAATGACAGCCAATGCAGTCAGGAAAATCTTCAAGGAAGTAGGAACGCGGCTCCCTAACAATGACAAAACACCCAGCGCAAACGCTATGTCTGTAGCCATCGGGATACCCGCCCCCGATTGGGTTTCGGTTCCGAAGTTGAACCATAAAAAAATACCTGCAGGCACAACCAAGCCGCCCAAAGCGCCAAAAATTGGCAACAAAGCGTCTTTTATGTTGGAAAGCTCCCCTTGATATATTTCTCGCTCCAACTCCAAACCAATGAGCAAAAAGAAGATGGTCATTAACCCATCATTTACCCAATGCACCAAACTGTGTCCTGCAAATTGGGTTTGCCAAAAACCCTGGTAGGCTACACCCAAATAGGAGTTGGCTAGTATCAAGGATAAAACCGTACAAGCCATCAGTGACAGCCCACCGGCCTTCTCACTTTCAAAAAACTCCTTAAACAATTTCGTTACTTTCATAATTGCCAATGATTTTTAAGATTGTAAAGAAGAAGTACCATAAATCTCTTCATCACCCATCACTTCATCACTCCATCACCCATCCCTTCATCACCCATCAGGCATCATAATTCAACACCGGCGCCAACCAGCGTTCTGCCTCCGCAAACGACATGCCCTTGCGGCGCGCATAATCTTCCACCTGGTCTTTTCCAATCTGCCCCAGGCCAAAATATTTGGACGCCGGATGACTGAAATACCAGCCAGAAACCGCTGCCGTGGGGTACATGGCGCAGCTGTCTGTCAACTGGATGCCCGCGTTTTTCTCTGGGTCTAGCAGTTGCCAAAGGGTGCGTTTTTCGGTGTGTTCGGGACAAGCCGGGTAGCCTGGCGCTGGGCGGATACCTTGATAGGCTTCGTTTACAAGTGCCTCATTGTCAAGATTTTCGGTGGCAGCATACCCCCAAAACTCCTTACGCACCCGCTCATGCATCCGCTCGGCTAAGGCTTCCGCCAACCGGTCGGCTAGTGCCTTGAGCAGGATAGCAGCGTAATCATCATGTTCCTTTTCAAATTTCTCTACCCATTTTTCAATACCGATGCCTGCCGTGACCGCAAACCCACCAATATAGTCGTCGCCGTTGGGGGAAATAAAATCGGAGAGGCAGAAATTGGCTTGATCTGCCGACTTTAGGTTTTGTTGTCGCAAATGATGGAGCGTCAGGGTACCGGCGGCTTTAGCCGCTGGATTGGTTGTTGGGTTGTCGGCGGCTTTAGTCGCCGAATTGGATGTTGAGATGCCAGCGGCTAAAGCTGCCGGTACCTGGATGTCATCCCCCACCGCGGTGGCCGGAAAAATCCCAATCACCGCTCTGGCTTCCAGCCATTTTTCGTCAATAATCCTGCGCAGCATAGATTGCGCATCGTGGTACAGTTTTTTGGCCTCCACCCCCACCACTTCATCTTCTAAAATGGCCGGAAACTTGCCAGCCAATTGCCAACTTTGGAAAAAGGGCGTCCAGTCGATGTAATCGGTCAATTCTTCGAGCGGATAACTTTCAAAGATTTTTATCCCCGTCATGTTTGGCTTGGGCGGGGTGTAGTTGTCCCAATCCAATTTCATTTTGTTGGCCCTGGCTTGTTCCAGTCCCAGGTATTGTTTCGAGGATTGGCGTGCGGCTCTTTGGATGCGGATTTGCTCATACTCCAGCCGGGTTCTCTCCACAAAAGCATCGTTTTCGTGCTCGTTTTTGGTCAATAGCGAACTTACAACGGCTACGGAACGGCTTGCATCCAAGACGTGGACCACCGGAGCATTTTGATACTGGGGCTCAATTTTTACCGCGGTATGCGTTTTGGAAGTGGTGGCCCCACCAATGAGCAAGGGGATTTTCAAACCCAATCGTTGCATCTCTTTGGCTACGTGCACCATCTCGTCAAGCGAGGGGGTAATGAGCCCGGAAAGCCCAATCACGTCCACATTTTCAGCAATAGCCGCTTTCAGTATTTTATCGGCCGGGACCATGACGCCCAAATCCACAATGTCGTAGTTGTTGCAGCCCAGTACCACGCCCACGATGTTCTTGCCAATGTCGTGCACATCCCCTTTTACCGTTGCCATCAGGATTTTGCCTTTGGCGGTAATTGTTCCGCCTTTTTCAGCTTCGATGAAGGGTTGTAAATAAGCCACCGCTTTTTTCATCACACGCGCTGACTTAACCACCTGCGGCAAGAACATTTTTCCTGAGCCAAACAAGTCGCCCACCACATTCATACCATCCATGAGTGGCCCCTCGATTACTTCCAGGGGAGCCGCGTATTGCTTCCGAGCCTCCTCGGTGTCGAGTTCTATAAATTTGTCGATGCCACGAACGAGTGCGTGGGTGATACGCTCCTGCACCGTTGCTTCGCGCCAGCTAAGGTCTTCGCCGATTACCTTACCACCGGTTTCCTTGAAGGATTCGGCCAGCTTGACGAGTTCTTCCGTAGCATCCGGGTGCCGGTTAAACAACACATCCTCAATGCGTTGCAAGAGTTCTTTCGGGATTTGCTCATACACTTCGAGCATACCGGCATTCACAATGCCCATATCCATTCCGGCCCGGGTAGCATGATAGAGGAAAGCAGAGTGCATGGCTTCTCGGACGTGGTTATTGCCCCGGAACGAGAAGGACAGGTTGCTGACGCCGCCCGAGATTTTTGCGCCCGGACAGGTGTTTTTGATGATTCGGGTCGCTTCAATGAAATTGATGGCGTACTCATTGTGTTCTTCAATCCCGGTCGCCACTGCAAAAATATTGGGGTCGAAAATAATGTCGGTAGGGTCGTATCCAACCTGCTCGGTGAGGATTTTATAGGCCCGCTGGCAAATCTCCACCTTTCGTTGGATCGTATCGGCCTGCCCTTCCTCATCAAAAGCCATGACCACCACCGCTGCCCCAAAACGGCGACAGATGTTGGCCTGGCGAATAAACTCAGCCTCGCCCTCCTTCATGGAGATCGAATTGACGATACTTTTGCCCTGCAAACACTTCAAACCTGCTTCGATGACCCTGAATTTGGACGAATCGACCATTACGGGTAGCTTGGCGATGTCTGGCTCGGCAGACATAAGATTGAGGAACTTC
>JALHPW010000475.1 GCA_022842255.1 Saprospiraceae bacterium
ATCAAAGTAGCACTCAATACGGGGTTTTACCGAGGCGTAACCAATATCATCCTCAATAAATTAGGATGGCTCGCTGGATTGGACGCCCAATACAAGGGAGGCGTAGGCACCATCATCGACTTGTCGGTTTGCAGTGATGAGGTGCCGCTAGGACGTCCCGAACCTTATATGATTCAAAAAGCTATGGCTACCTTCGGCATCACAGACCCCAAAAAAGTGGTCAAAATCGGCGACACCCCCGTAGATTTGGCCGAAGGCCGGAAGGCTGGTTGCGCGGCCTCCATTGCGGTAGTAAATGGCACCCATACCCGGGCAGAACTAGAGGTTTTGGACAACGACGGGCTGCTGGAATCATTACGGGATTTGCCGAATTGGTTGGAGCAAAAAGACTTGGTTTGAGCGGGAATCCTCGAATGGAGGTTAGCTCATAAGTAATTTATCTCCGCAGAAATACATTGCCATAACAGATTGATTATTAAAAGACTCCGTGTCTTTGCGCCTCTGCGGTGAAAAGAAAAACGTGACTTTTGATACAGCCTCATTCATTTTCAACAAATTATCTCAAAAATATGCGCTGTCTCTTCATTTTCCTCGCGCTCTTATTCGGCGCTTCGCTTTTTGCCCAAAAACCCGGCAAGCAATCAGACAGAGCAAAGTCCATGTTGCTGCCCACAGGATGGTCGTTGACACCTGCTGGCCAATCGCTGCCTTTGGGCGACTTACCCCTGAATATCGCTGTATCGCCCAATCGAAAATACCTGGCGGTGACCAACAACGGCCAAGGAAAGAACTCGCTTCAACTCATAGACCCGAAAAAGGGCAAAGTCCTCCATTCCTTTGAAATTCCGATGGCCTGGCTGGGATTGGCCTTTAGCGACGACTCCAAAACACTGTATGTCTCTGGGGGAAATAGCAACGCAATTTTGCGCTATAAGGTTGAAAACAAGCAACTTGTGTTGCAAGACACCCTGAGTTTGGGCCAACCCTGGCCAACCCGGATTTCCCCTGCCGGGCTTTGCCTGGACGATGCCCGTGGGCTGTTGTATGTGGTTACCAAAGAAAACCATAGCCTGTACGTGGTGGACACCCGTAGTAAGACCATCCTTCACCGCGATTCTATTGGAAAAGAGCTGTACACCTGCGCCCTATCGCCCGACCGGAAGCAATTATACATTACCCACTGGGGGGGTAACGAATTGCTGGTATGGAACACCCTAACCCGAAAAACCACTGCTCGAATCCCAGTAGGAGATAACCCCAACGACTTGATAATCAACAAAAAAGGAACACTGGCTTATGTGGCTTGCGCCGACGACAACAGTGTAAGCGTGGTGGACTTAACCCAAAACAAAGTGTCCGAAACACTGGTCGCCACCTTATATCCAGATGCCCCCACTGGCTCCACCTCCAACAGTGTAGCACTTTCCGCTGATGAAACCATGCTTTACGTGGCCAATGCCGACAACAATTGTCTAGCGGTTTTTGACGTGTCCAAACCAAAAGAAAGCCGTTCCCTCGGGTTCATCCCAACCGGCTGGTATCCCACCTGCGTCCGGGTGGTTGGCAGGATATTATATGTCGCCAATGGCAAAGGCTTTTCCTCCTTCCCCAACCCAAACGGCCCGAATCCAGTGGGCAAAAAGACCAAAGCAAATTATCAGCAAGGAGAACAAAAAGACGACCAATACATCGGCGCGTTGATGAAAGGCACGATGAGCATGATTCAAATACCCGCGGCCCAAAGTCAAACGATCAACCGGTATACCCAACAGGTTTACCGGAATTCACCTTATACCAAGGAACGCGAAAAACTGGCCGAGGGTGAGCCGGGCAACCCTATTCCGCAGCGGGTTGGCGACCCATCCCCCATCAAATATGTCTTTTACATCATCAAGGAAAACCGCACCTACGACCAAGTACTGGGCGATATGCCCGAAGGAAATGGGGATACTTCCCTTTGTCTGTTCCCGGAAAAAATCACGCCCAACCACCATGCGCTCGCGCGCGACTTTGTGCTGCTCGATAATTTTTACGTCTCTGCTGAAGTCAGTGCTGATGGACACAACTGGAGCACAGCCGCCTATGCCAATGATTTTACCGAAAAAACCTGGGTAACCAGCTACGGCGGTCGCGGCGGCGATTATGTGTATGAAGGCCAAAACCGTACCGCATGGCCCAAGGGCGGCTTCCTCTGGGACCATTGCAAACACGCAGGCATTTCCTACCGCACCTATGGGGAGTTTGCGGACGATTTCAAAGCCAATATCCCCTCTCTGGAAGGCCATTATTGCCCTTATTTCACTTCTTGGGATACCTCGGTAAAAGACACGACGCGGGTTTCACAGTGGAAACGGGAGTTTGATTCCTTGTTGAATGTCAACGCTTTACCCCGGTTGAGTACGCTGAGGCTTATCAACGACCATACCGAAGGATTGCGCAAGGGCTCCCCTACCCCATTTGCCCAAATGGCCGACAATGACCTGGCTTTTGGGCTATTTATCGAGCACTTGTCCACAAGCCCTATCTGGAAAGAATCGGCGGTTTTTGTGCTCGAAGACGATGCCCAAAATGGGGCCGACCACGTGGATGCGCACCGCTCCATTGCATACGTGGTCAGTCCATATACCAAACGCAATTTTGTGGACCACACCTTATATTCCACCAATTCAATGTTGCGCACCATGGAACTCATTCTCGGCATGCCGCCTATGAGCCAACACGATGCCGCTGCCACACCTATGTGGCGGTGTTTTAGCAAAACCGCCGATCTCAGGCCCTACAAAGCCCTCACACCAGCTGTCAACCTCGACGACCGAAATGCCGCCGTCGACAATGACCTGCAACGTCGTTCAGACGCCTTTGATCTTACTGGGGAAGACCGGGTACCGGATTTGGAATTCAACGAAGTCCTGTGGAAAATCATCAAAGGAGAAGACTCGGAAATGCCCGCGCCGCGCAGAGGGGCGTTTCTACGGTATTCCGAGGAAGAAGAATCGGGCGAGAACGACTAAAACAATACTTTTGAAGTCAAATGCGCAGCATCCTAGACTTCTACGCCCGCACCCACACGCCGTACCTCCACGCCCTCGGGCAAAGCGGTACGGCGTTTTTGTTGCAAAAAATGAGCCCTAAACCTGGTCAAAAGCTGTTGGAAATCGGTTTTGGAACCGGGCAAACCCTCCTGGAACTGATCTGCCGGTTTAAAGGGGTGGAGGTTTATGGGCTGGAAAAATCACCCGAGATGCTCCGGATTGCACAACAACGCTTTGCGTTTGCCGGAGTAGATGGTTCCAGGTTTCGAGCAATGCCTGATAACCTGGATTTTCCTTACCCCGACGGTTTTTTCGATGTCATTTATTGCGAATCCGTGCTGGCCATCCTGCCTGACGAGGAATTGATGAAAATCTGGAGCGAAGCCTCGTTCCTCCTGCGTCCGGGAGGAAGTTTTTTTTTCAACGAATCACTTTGGCGGGAAGGGGTTGGGCTGGAAAGGATCAACGGCATCAATCAACAATGCCTGAAATCGTTTGGCATCCCGCAAGCCTCCTCGACCTGGGCCTACCCCAGCGATTGGCAATCGCTGGCCGAACAGCACGGTTTTCAGGTGTTGGAGCGGATTCCGCTGGAGGGCACGAAAAGTCAAATGCCCTATAAATTTGATTTCAGGTTATTGCGTTCGGCCATTTTTTCAATTTTAGGAAAACTGAAATCCTGGTTTTCGGCCCAGCTCTGGGTGGAACAAAAACAAATCGGCCAGCAGGTAAAACTGCTGGCCGAGGAGCCCCCTTTTTTGGAAGGGGTGTTTTTTCACTGCCAAAAAATTTAGCAATACATATCGTAAGCGGCGCGAAGGTTGTCGGCAATGATTTGGGCCGAACGGCCTTCAATGTGCCGGCGCTCCAGGAAGTGCACGAGTTTGCCATCTTTGAACAATGCGATGCTCGGGGAGGATGGCGGGTAAGGTGCGAGGAATTCGCGGGCCTTGGCTGTCGCGTCGGTATCTACGCCAGCAAACACGGTGTAAAGTTTGGCCGGGTGCTTTTCGTTTTGAAGCGAAAGTTTGGCCCCAGGGCGAGCCATCGCTGCTGCGCAACCGCAGACGCTATTGACCACCAAAAGTGCTGTACCTTCTTGATTTTCAATCATTTGCTCAACAGCTTCCGGGGTATTGAGCGCTTCAAAACCATACTCGGTCAAATCTTGGGCCATTGGCGTGGTAAGTGCTATCGGATACATCATGTGGGAATTTTCTAGTTAAAAATTGCAAGTGTCAAACTGGGAATGAGCAACGTTTTGGACGGCAAAAAGCTGAATTTAAGCGCCGCAAAAGTAGCATGTTTCGGACAACATTGAAAAATCAAGATTGTTCGGAGATAAATTGAAGTGGCCGTTTCATAAGGTTGATTTGAGTTGATAAAATTGATGAGGGTTTATTCTTGCACT
>JALHPW010000476.1 GCA_022842255.1 Saprospiraceae bacterium
CCACGCAATTATCAAAAGCCCTATGAACGAGGTACACGCAGTTGGGATGGTAAGCCTGGCCCCAATTACTGGCAAAATCGTGCCGCCTATACCATTGCCGCCAGCATAGACCCCAAGTCGCGCCGACTTTCTGGGGAAGAAACTGTTACCTACTTCAACAATAGCCCGGATACCCTCAAAACCGTGCGCTTCAAACTCCAGCACGACCGTTATAAAAAAGGTGTACAACGCGCTTTCGACGTGGTGCCCAGCGACGTGAGCGACGAGGGCACCCGCATCGAAAGCCTGACTTTCAACGGCAAACCCGTAGAGGCTAAAAACCAAAACCGCTTTGCTACCTTTTTGGATATTTCCTTGAAAAACAATCCAATAGCGCCAAAATCCTCGGCCACTTTTGCCGTAAAATGGTCCTACACCTTACCCGCCGCCAAAGGCTCGGCCCGGGAATGTGTATGCGACAGCACCACGTTTTTCGTGCCGTATTTTTACCCGCAAATCGCCGTGTACGACGACCTCAACGGTTGGGCGAGTCACCCGTACACCGGTCAGCAAGAGTTTTACCATGAGTTTGCGGACTATGATGTGGCCATTTCGATGCCCCCCGGATTTCAGGTTTGGGCCACTGGGGAATGGCAAAACGCCAAAGAAATTTTGACCCCGGAATACCTCTCCCGTTGGGAAAAAGCACAATCCAGCGCGCAGGTGATTTCGGTTTTTTCGGAAAAGGAATTGATGGCGGGCGGGGTTTACAAATCCAAATCGGCCAATACTTTCCATTTCAAAGCCACCGACGTGCCTGATTTTGCATTTGCCAGCAGCGACCACTACAACTGGGACGCCAATTCCGTGATCGTGGACGATAAAACGGGTCGCCGGACCTTTGTCAGCGCAGCCTACAACACCGCCTCGACGGACTACCCCCAAGTGGCCAAAATCGCCGCCGATGGTATCCGTATGATGAGCACCTGGCTGCCGGGCTATCCGTTCCCGTATCCGGTCATGACCGTTTTTAATGGCGATGACGGTATGGAATACCCCATGATGTGCAACGACGTGAGCACCGCGCCCCGCTCACCGATGGGCTTGACGCTCCACGAAATCAGCCATACCTATTTTCCATTCATGATGGGCATCAATGAGCAGGACCATGCCTGGATGGATGAAGGATGGGCCGCGTTTTTTGATTATTTGCTTTCCGATTCGCTTTCGAACCATGTGGAAGGCGGCGTGCGCGATTACTCCAGCATCGCCGGGACGGAAAACGACGTACCGCCTATGGTGAAATCCCGCAACCTCAGCACGGCCTACCGCAATGCTTCGTACCAGCGGCCTTCGCAGGCCTATTTTACCTTGCTCGACCTCTTGGGTTACGAAAAATTCCACGGCTGCATGACCGAGTACATGAACCGCTGGAAAGGCAAACACCCTGCGCCCTTTGATTTTTTCCAGACCTGGAACAACGCCTCCGGACAAAACCTCGACTGGTTTTGGAAACCCTGGTTCTTTGATTGGGGCTTCCCAGACCTTGGTATTCAAGGGGTTATCCGCGACGAAGCAGCGAATGCCCAGGTCGTCTTGGTGGAGCGCAAAGGCAATATCCCTGTGCCAGTGCATCTGGTGGTGGAATATGCGGACGGCTCCAAAGAAACCTTCCACCAAACCGCAGCGGTGTGGCGCGATGGGAAGCAAAACTTGCGCGTAACCTGTGCAGAAGGTAAAACGGTGAAATCTGCGGCCTTGGGCGCTACTACGATTCCGGATGTGGATCGGAAGGATAATGCTTGGGCGAAGTGATTGGTAGCACGGCGTTCACGCCGTCGGGATATGCGCCGTTTACGGCGCTTTTGGCAACGATGGGCGGGGCCGTAAACGCCCCTTGTCCCGACGGCGTGAACGCCATGCTACCACCCTTAGCGCCCCAATTGCTCCTCCAAAGTAGCCAGATTTTTCTTTGCCATTGCCACGTACGGATGCGCAGCCGGGAGGGATTTTTCCCAAATAACTGCTGCTCGGCGCATATAGTCCACTGCTTGGCGCAAATCCCCCAAGGCATGATAAGTCAAAGCGATGTTGTTGTACGACTCTGCTAAACTTGGATGCTCTAACGGGAGAACCTTTTCTCTTATGGCCAGAGCCTTCAAACTATATTCCAGGTCTTTTTGATGCTCACCCAATGCCCCTAACGCCCCTGCGAGATTATTGTAAGACAATGCCAAGTCGGGATGCTCAGAAGGTAAAACTTTTCCAAAAATTGACAAGGATTTTTCAAAATATTCAACACATAGTTGAGTATTGCCTAAAGCGTAATAGGTTAGAGCGAGGTTGTTGTAAGATCTTGCCAAGCTAGGATGCTCTTTAGGCAAAACTTTTTCGAAGATTAATATGGCTTTTTGTATAAATTCTAGAGCATTTTGATGCTGCCCCAATGCCCCAAAAGTTAAAGCGAGGTTGTTGTACGTTATTGCCACATCACGGTGCTCTGAAGAAAAGTTTTTTTCCCATATGGCTAGGGCTTTATGGTTGAAATCCAGACTTTTTTGATGCTCGCCTAATACCCGGTAGGTTTCCGCAATATTGTTGTAAGACTGTGCTAAGTCAGAATTCTTAAGGGGAAAAGCAGCTTCTCGGATGTCCAAGGCTTTTTGGTTGAATTTCAAACTTTTTTGATAATCGCCCAATTCTTCGTAAGCACTAGCTAGATTGTGGTATGAAGTAGCCAAGTCTGAATGTTCTGGGTGTAAGGCTTTTTCCCGGATATTTACTGTATGATGGCAGTAACCCAAAAACTTATAATATTCACCTAAACTGTGGAATAAAATTCCAAGCCAATTTGCTAACCATCCTATTGACACATCCTCTTCCCCAAAATCCCCTTCTTCCTTCCAAACCCCTTTGAATACCGCTTCCCCCAAAGGCCCAAAAGGAGACCGGCTGATTTGGGGTTCGTTGTTCTCTTCATTGGGTTTTAACAACTCAGTCACATTCTCAATCAACACCCCACAATTCACCGAATCAGGCAAGAGCTGAGCCTTAGCCGTTTCGGCAATAACCGGGTGGCAACGATAACCACCGTTTTTTTCTACCAACCAATGCAATTTGGCAAGCCGGCGCAAGCATTTTTTAAACGCTTTTTCTGTTTCTTGTTTGCCCAGAAGATTGCAAAGACCCTCCTCCGTCAAGACTTCAGCGGCTAAAGGTTCAAGCGGCACATTGGAAGTCGGCAAAATGCAGCAGCTGCGCAAGATGTCCGACTCCTCCGAACTAAGTTCAAGCAGGAACAAATCGCGCAGGTGCGCCGCGATGTCGCGATTTTGGTGGTAACGCGGCACACTCACTTCATAATCATCGAGTTGCATCAGACCTTTCTCCCGTAACAAAGCGAGCAAACCCGCCGGGTCGAGGCGTTTTTCGCGGGCGTAAGCGGCCAGTAGTTCTATCGTCAGTGTGTGGTAGCCGATGTCGTCGAGCAGGGTGTCCAAGGCTTCCGAGCGGGCGGGAGCTTCGTATATGCGCTCGAAAAGTTCGGCGGCTAAGTCGGGCGGTAAGGCGTCCAATTCAAATTTCGCCATGTTCTGGATGGCCTCGCGGCTGGTCAGCAAGATGCGCCAATGCGGGAGGGAGGCGAGTTCGGGGAGGTAGGCTGCTGCGGCTTCGGGGGCGTTGTCAATTACTAGGAGGTGGGGCCCTGCGCCCATGTCTGCGAGCGCGGCAATGATTTGTCGGAATTGCTCTACTGGTCGTTGGAGCGGGTCGAAGTTGACCTGGAGATTGGTTTTTAGTTGTGGGTGGTCCAAAAATGCGCGGAGAAAATACTCGGCGTTGTCCGTGCGGCGCGTCTCGTCGGCAGTGTAAAGCGCGGCAGTGCTGAGCCAGGCCGCGCAAGCATACTTATCACGGTGTTGCTGCCAATACAGCTGGGCGAAGGTGGTTTTGCCAAGTCCGCCCACGCCCGTCACCACCAGCGGGCGGGTGGTTTGGCAGAGTTGTGCGTGCAGTTTTTCAATGTCCTCCGTACGCCCGATAGCGTTGTACACGAGGTGTGCGGTGCCGAGGGTGAGGTCGCGGTGTTGTGATTCGTTCATGTGGAAGGGTTGGGTGGAAGCTCAAAAGTAATCTTTCTCTCATCAAAGAAGCGCCAAACCCTTTCAACGTATCTTCCACCAAATTAGAAAAACCAGAAAAAAGTGTCCTTTTTTTGATGTGTAGGGGTGGTTAATTTTGTGTCATTATATCATAACTCACCTTCAGGCAAGCTCCTGCTCCTGCTCACAAAAAAATCTAAAGTCATGCCACGTCGTCTTCTCCTCGCCCTGATTCTCCTCATTCTTCTAAGCCCAAAAACACATACGCAATGTACAATCCCAAACCATGATTTTAGTGGCCCATGGATTCATTCGTTGTATGTCAACTGGTCGGAATCGTACGATCCAGATTCTTGGT
>JALHPW010000477.1 GCA_022842255.1 Saprospiraceae bacterium
GTCAATCATCGGTGCGATACCGAGGATGCGCACACGCAATTGAGAGGCCTGTTTGTCGAAGAACCACACCTCTTTCAGGCGGAAGCGTTTTACGTCTTCCCAGTTGATGTCGTTGCGCACGATTTGAACTTTTTCCTCGTAAGTCTCGGGGTCAAAAGTCACAACCGTGTCGGCCTTCGAGAGCATCGAGAGTACGTCGTCGGTGCTGAGGCGTTTTTTGAATTTAGCGCCATCCTCATCGGTGCTGTACACGGGCAAGTCGCCTTTGGTAGCAGCATCGGAAAGGATTTTGAAGAACGGATCTTCTGGGTACGCGAACGGAAGGTTCATTTTCTCACGCACGTCGATGATGCGCCAGATGCGTTTTTCCCAGAAAACGTCGCTTTCGCGGAGGAGCGGGTATTTCAAAATCTTGCGCTCGCTCACGATTTCTTTTTTAACCACTTCGTCGATAGGAGCATCGGCTGGGTCTTCCACCAGGGGAGCTTCTTCTTCCGTGCCAGTGGCTGGCGTGGTTTCGATTTCTTCAGGATCCTGTGCCAACAGCGTCGTCGTCCCGCCAAGCAGGAGGAAGAAGCAAAGGCAAGTCAGTTTCATCAATGTTTGCATGACTCGCAGTTGGGTTTTGATTAGCATTAAAATAGTACGTTTAGAATGGAGTTTCAAATGGATGGGATATTTGAAAAGGATGCGTAAGATTTGTCACCAAATCTTACGCATCCAAATTTTCTGCAACAATTAACGAATTTTGAATGCAAGACCACCAAGGTTACGCGCTGCGGCGTCGCCAGGGCATTTGCATTTGATATCGTCAAAGAAGTATGCATCACCAGGCTTGGCTTTGTTTACCCAATCCTGTACATCGCCATTCCAGCGAGCGCCAGAGTTCTGCTTGGTAATTGGGTCTTGACGTTTAGGCAAGTAGGTGACCTCAAAGCCAACTACATCACATTTTGCATCAAAGTCAAAGTTTTCCAAAACCGTAGCAATACCGCCTTGCGCTTTGAACTCACCGTTGGCCATAGCTTTGCTGCGGTGTTTTGCGCCAAGCATTGGGGTTGGGTCAGGAATACGTTTTACACGGTAAGAGAACTTCTGAGAAACACCCGGAGCCGAAACGGTGAGGGCTGCTTCTCCAGGGGTAGTTGCGGTGATCACGAAGTGGCCACCACCTTTATTGGCTACATTAACCCCTGTAGCAGATACCTTAACATCGTTGGAAGAAACACCGGCGGCTGAAACCGAAATTGGGTTTTCAACACCAATATAGAACACGTTCATTTTGTCCAACTGAACGGCAATAGAGCGCTGGCCTACTTCGTAAGAGAACTCCTTTTTTACCGTCTCCGTAGTACCCGTAGTTGGGTTCCTAAGGTTGATGGATACCGTGTACTTCTTTTCACCAACATTGGAAGGCTTCTCCGTAAAGGTACCAATCCCGTCCTTGAGGGCAAGATTGCGACCATCTACATTGATGCTTACGTTGTCTGTTTTAGAGCTGAATGCGCTCAAGAAAACCTCTGCCTCGAACTCTTCGCCCAAGATGACATAGTTTTTCTTTGGGGCAACCCCAGGAACAAACTTGTCAAATTTGAGGTCAGTACCCTGTACTTTAGTAGCACAGTAGTTCAATACAGCTGTAGCTGAGTTTTTAGCGTCGCTTTGGATTTTGCCCAACAATGGGAAAACAGCGGCAACTGGCATTTGCTTAAATTTGAACTCCGACCAGTTTTTGGCATTGGTGCCAGGAGGAAGGGCTTCAATATCCAATGGCAAGGAGCCAATCGTTCCAGCATCGCCATCCACGATTTTGGAAAGCTCCGAGCGCAATTCTTTGATTTTGTTTTCAACCTCATTACCCAGACCGTCGTTCACGAACATCTTGGTGGTGATGTCTTTGTTACGAATGTCTTTAGGCTGACCAGGTACTTTCGGGTTCTCGCCACCTGCTTTTGCATACAGGTTGTCGCGAATTCCTTGGATATAGGTCACAAAATCATTTACAAGTTGATTCGATTTAATAGCACGTGCCTTATAGTCCTCAGCTTGAGGGCTTGGATAATCGGCTGCAGCTTTTTCGATGGCTGCAGTAAGCGATCCATTGTTTTTTTCCACAATGTCACGGCTGTTTTTCAAGCCCCTATCCAAAGAGAAAAAAGCGTTCATTACCTCGGCTGACACGTTAAGTGCCAGCAGCGCGGTCAACACCAGATACATTAGGTTGATCATCAGTTGCCGCGGCTCCTTTGGTATTGACATAAGTCTTTAAGTTTTTGATTGTGAAACTGAAAGGTTAGTTACCAAATGCTTCGCAGCATTATTGACGACCGATGTTGGCCATTGCAGAAAGCATGTTGCCGTACACCGTGTTGAGTGAACCGAGGTTTTTGTTGAGCGCACCGAGTTGGTCTTTGTACGCTTTCACATCTTCGGCGGACTTTGCCATGTCGGACATAGCTTCGTTCATTTTCGTGTAGAAGTTGCTCATGGACTTGATTTGGTCAGAAGTGCCAGAGAAATCAACTTCTTGGAGTGCTTTCAGGGCGCCCATGCTTTTAGACATGGATTGCAGTTCCGTAAGCATACCACCCAATTGACGCTCGATGACATCGCCGTGGAGTGGCGTACCCATGTCAACATTGGAAGCACCAGCCGTAAGTGGCTGAAGGCGTGCGTTGTAATCATCAAGGCCTGGGTACAGTTTCTGCCAGTAGTAGTCTGGCTCTGGTGGAATGATACCAAGCATCAAGAAGATAATTACCTCGATACTCATCCCGAGGATAAGCATTTCGGAAGCACCTTCCCATGATTCGAGTTTGAAAAGTGCACCTGCAAGCACGAATGCTGCACCGACACCAATTGCGAGATTTTTGAAGTACTTAAACGACTTCGATTTAACGAAACTCATTGTTCTTGAATGTTTTAGCAGTTACTGAATGATTTTTGACTTGACTTTTTTCAAACGGTATTTTAAGGCGGGGCAAAAGTAGAAATCAAAAAAGAACTTGATGGGTGAAAACACCAGACAAATTAAGGGCTAGCCTCCACATTTGTCCGCCATTGGCAAACCAACGAAGATGCTTTCTGATTTTTTCTGCCGAATTTTTGGAATCGATTGCCAAAGGGCAAAAGCTGAAGAATAAGAGGATTCAAAAAAGAAGGGCAAAACGCAAGATTTATCAGTTAAGTATATGTTAACAGAAATTTCTTGCTTTTTGCCCTTCGGTACCTCTTGAATTAGAAGTCATTGATGGAACGACCAAGGAATGTGAGCACACAACGGAAGCCAATGTAGCATTTTGTCGTGTCTTGGTATTCGTAGGTGCGGTTTGGCGTTTGGAGGAAGTAAGCGACATCTTTCCAGGAACCACCGCGAATTACTTTACGCTTGGCGGTTTTAGGATCGTCGTCTTTTGCATCGTAACGAACGTCAGGGTTCAAGTCATGGATAAAGGAGTAGGAATTCTCAAAATAAGCGGATTCCGTCCATTCGGCCACGTTGCCCGACATGCAGTAGAGGCCGTAATCGTTGGGGTAGTAACCATCGGCTTTCACCGTGTACAGGCCACCATCTTCAGGATATACACCACGGCCAGGCTTGAAGTTTGCCAAAAGGCATCCTTTAGCATTGCGGGTATAGTAAGCACCCCAAGGATAAGGAGCTTCTTCACGGCCACCGCGAGCGGCGTATTCCCACTCATGTTCGGTTGGGAGGCGGAAGTCTTCCGACATTTCTTCGGTTTCTCCGGCCATGTTCCAGATTTTGGTACGCCAGTAGCAGAATGCCTTTGCCATTTTCCAGCTCACGCCCACCACCGGATAATCGTCGAAGGCTGGGTGCCAGAAATAGTTACGAGACATTGGCTCATTGTAGGAGTACGAGTAATCGCGGATCCATGTGAGTGTATCTGGGTAGATTTTAACCGTTTCGCGGCGGATGAAGCTGGTGCGGTTAACGTCTTTGTCGCGTGGAGCGTGTGCAGCGCCCTGCCAATCGTACCACTGGAATTCGAATGCGAGTTTATTCACGTCGAATTCTTTGCGGCCAGCAAAGCGCTCGTTACCTTGATAAAAAAGGTCTTCGAGGGCACCATCGCCACCTTCTTCGCCATCGGCTTCCCAATCGATGTCGCCACGTGCCTCCCAATCAAGGGATGGCTGTGGGGGCGATTGGTCGTTCTCCGACTCTTCGAGGACAAGGTCAAGTTTCCGGAGGGCGAGGGAGTCAACGACCCAGTCAACGAATTGGCGGTATTCGTTGTTGGTGATCTCCGTATCGTCCATAAAGAAACCCTGGATCGAAATCGTCTTGGGTTGAGAAACCAGCGAACGGCTGATATCCTCATCGCCAGAACCGATGGTGAGTGAACCGGAGGGGACGTAAACCATACCGTATGGGTTAATCCCTTTCCATTTTGGACGGCTGGTCACACC
>JALHPW010000478.1 GCA_022842255.1 Saprospiraceae bacterium
AATTCACCTGCACGGGAAAACGCATCCCAGTCGAAGGTAGCCCCCACCGTCCAGGTACCCACCAACACTTCCAGGCGTGGCACCAGGGCGTTGTTGTATCGATGTCTCCAATCTGCACCGATTTGGATGGCGAGCTCTTTGTAACGGTCTCTGCGCAGGTGCATCCGCACGCCGCCACCGTACACGATTTCGCTGAATTTGCCTTGTTTTTGGTAAAGGCCTTCTGCCATGAAATCAAATTTTTCGGACAGTTGGAACAGCCCCAAAGCGTACAGAGTCAATTTGTTATAAAGGCGTACCTCGTCGGTTTGCGTAACGGACGAGGCCCAGAAGTCATGGGCAGGGCGGTTGATGTGGTGCATGGCGCCCCCAATATCCAGGCGGTCGCGTTTGCGGGGCGATTGCAGTCGAAAATTGGCACCTGCACTGATGTCAAAATATTTGAGACTGGTGGCATTCAAATCTTCCGATATCGCATTGTTGGGGTCGTAAATACCGTTGACATATTGTTCGTCAAAGGTGATTTTGTCGGTACTAAACGAACGCTGCCCAAACATCGGGGTTGCGCCCACGGTGACAAAATGGTGTTTGCCGATGGGCAGGGTAACGGCAAGCGGAATGCCTATTTGAAGCGAGTTGAGTGAGATGGTGCCCTGGCGGTCATAATTGAGTAACAAAGACGCTGTTACAAACTTATCATAACGCCCGCGTTCGAAGTAAACCTTGTTCTCTACTGAGCCTGAAAAGGTAGAGTAGGGGACAGGAACCGTGCGCCATTGTTGGCGGTAATTGCCCACAAAACGAAGGTCACCTCCGTACACCCCTGCCAAGCCTGGGCTGAGGTTGAGCGGCGAGTTGCCAAACTGCGAAAAGTGAATGTCCTGGGCTGCCAGACCAAAGGACGCCAGCAAGAACGCGAACGAAAAAATTCGACGCAAAGGAAAGAGTGACAGAGTAGTAGTATTCACAAGCATGTTGTTTAGCATTCGGATTACCTCGTTTACAAACAAAATTGATGCCTACGAGGTATCCTAAGAGATCACGTTTTGTCGCCAATGCGGCAATTGCTGTACTAATGACGAATCATCGACTGCAATACCCAAATTGGACCGGTACATTATTACTACGAAGGGAGGACTAAAAAGCTACAAAAAAAAGCGGAGCGTTCGCTGCAAATCAGTCCATGAGAACGGGGAGAAAATCTGCGGTAAAGGTAATGAGCTCTTTTAGTTGTCCAATTTTTGTGCCAAAAAATCTGGTGGATTTTTTTTGGCAACAGGAATTTAGTGCCTGTTGCCTTGACGCCCGAGGTTGTGGCCGAAGGGCTAACAGCGAAAAACAACCATCAGGCGGCCTCAAAGGCACTGAAAACAATTAGGTCCTAATCAATCTGAATACATCAGCTTAGAAACAGTTTCTTAGACCTTTGCCAACTTCCATTTCCCTTTTTTGAACAGCCAAATGGCGGCCAAGGCCATACCGGATTCTGCCAGCACAATGCTCCAATAGACCCCTGTTTGGCCCCAGCCCAGGTGCAGGGCAAGGAACCAGGCCAATGGCGTTTCTACCAACCAGAAAAAAACAAAATTCAGCAGGGTAGGGGTGAAGGTATCCCCGGCACCGTTGATGGCTTGGGTCAAGACCATGCCCCAGCCATAAAAAACGTACCCACCGGCAATGATGCGAAGCGCAAGCGAACCAGATTCGACCACCTCCGGGGTTTGGCTGAAAAATTGGATCAATTGTGGGGCGGCTATCAAACAAATGGCCGCGATGACACCCAAAAACAACATGTTGAAATATCCGGCGCGCAACGCAGATTTTTCTGCGCGTTCGGGCTCGCCAGCTCCCAGATTTTGCCCAACCAAGGTCGCGGCAGCATTGGCCATGCCCCAGGAAGGCAAAATGCAAAACACCACGATGCGAATGGCGATGGTGTAGCCCGCCACCACTTCTTTACTGATTTGCCCCAGGATGAAAACCATGAAAATCCAACTGGCTGAAGCAATGATGTATTGCCCGGCACTGCCAGAAGCCACCCGAAGCAGGGTCCCGATGATGTCCCACTTGGGGCGCATCATCTCCCAACGAAGGCGGACAATTTTCCCGACCTCAAACAACTGCCACAACTGATACACCACCCCAGTGGAGCGGCCTATCGTGGTTGCGATGCCACTTCCAAGCACGCCCATGGCCGGGATTGGACCAAAACCAAAGATAAAAACCGGGCAAAGCACGATATTGACCGCATTGGCGATCCAAAGCGCGCGCATGGCCGTAGCGGCATCCCCGGCACCGCGGAAAATGCCGTTCAACATCCAAAGCAACAAGATGGGCAGGTTGCAGGTCAGCAACAATCGCGTAAACTGGTGACCGGTGGACGATACACTTTGGTCGTGCGCCATAACGCCCAGGATTTCTTCTGCAAAAAAGTAGCCTGGGACAGCGATCAAGGCAGAAAGGACAACCGCAAGTAAAATCACCTGTGCGCCCGCCTTGGCCGCGGCTTCCCGGTCGCCCTCTCCAATGCGCCGGGCAACCATAGCGGTGGCTGCGGCACTCAAGCCAATGGCGATAGAATAAACGAGGGTAAGGACGGATTCCGTAATCCCAACGGTGGCGATGGCTTCCGGGCCGATTTTAGACACAAAAAAGATGTCCACCACAGCAAAAAGCGATTCCATGGCCATCTCCAAGATCATTGGGATGGACAAAAGCACAATGGCGCGGTCGATGCTGCCCTTGGTGAATTCTTGTTCGTCACCATTGATGGATTGTTTGACGATGCGCCAAACGCGCTGAAGGTAGGTTTCGCGTGTTTTTGTTTCAATCATAAATACCCAGGAATCAGTATAGAGCCGCAAATATAAAAATAGTTGCAACAAAATGTTTTATTATTCTATGCGACCAGATGGATTAAACCTTGTTTTGACAAAAAAAATTCCACGGGTGTGCAAAGTTTGTGCTAAGCTCATCTATGACTTGACGATCCCGTTAGCGGTTAACTTGATTGAAAATCCATTTTTTTATGAAAAAAATCTTCCTTGTTGGACTGTTTGTACTGGCTTTTCATGCCATTTGGGGACAATCGGGGCCCAATCTTTTCCCGTTCAGGAGTGGAACCAAGTGGGGCTACCTTGATACTTCAGGAAAGGAGCTTATCCCGGCTATTTACTGGGATGCAGGGGACTTTTCGGAGGGACTGGCCCCTGTCCGGGTAGGCGGCCGATATGGCTATATCAATGGTGACGGGAAACTTCAAATTGCGGCAAGGTTTGATTTTGCGGAGCCGTTTTTGAATGGTTTGGGCAAGGTTTGGTTGGCCGGGAAACCCTTTTTTGTGGATAAGAAGGGGAAGCAAACGTACCAAAATACATTCTTGGAAACAAATGGCTTTCAGGACGGGAGCGAGCGTGCCGTGGTAACCATCCATAAATTTAACCATGAACCATGGAATCAAGCCAGGGTCGGATTGATTGACCGGAATGGAAAATTCTGGATGGACTCCATTTTTGCCGATATAGAAAAGTGGACTGAAAACCACTACATCTGTAGATACCGACAACCAGATTCAGTGGTCGTGGCAACGGTCCATCATGGCACTTATGCCTATACGACAAGTTTTCCAGCGGTTTGTGTTTTGGATTCTAACGGGCGGGTAATCATTCCAACAGGATTATATGCATCCATAAAGCGTGCAGATAATCAATTGGCATTAGTGGAGGCAATTGGCGACACCTCTCGCAACGACTTAAAATATGTGGGTTTGTCAGGCGAGGTAGTGGTTTTTCCACCAGAAAGATGGTTTTCTGAGAGCAAACACCAACTCGAATGGTCTGAGCGCCGAGCTGCAGGCAGTTTGATCACGGTACCGTTCGAACAATGGAAAAAAGGGGGCTATCCCATGACGGCAATGCAGGCTGGGTGGTTTGATTTGTCGGGGAATTTTATAGCACCGGATAGCCTTTCTGAACTTACCACGCCTTTTCAGGATGGTCGGGCCTTGGGCCGTAGCAAGCGGCACAAGCCGTTCGAGTCAGAATGCTACTATCTGTACAATTCGCAAGGAACCCGAGTGGGAAACCGTTCTTTTCAACATTTTTTCCCATTTTGGAACGCCAAACAGCAATTGCATGTACCCTTCTGGGAGGGTAAGGCATTGGTAGTAACAACCTCAGGGGTAATTGAATTAATTGATACCCTGGGAAATACGCTTATGCAGATGCAGCGCCAGTTCTATAATGGTGCCATCATTGAACCCTTTGGCAAATTCTGGAAATTCAACGATTCTGGTATTACCATGGTTTGGGATTGCGAGCAAAAATGCTTTCTCGAGAACCCACTTTATGAACTTGAAATCTTACCCACGCAGGGGAGTTTTATGATGAGGGGCGGGGATTATCATGGTAAATTGAAATATTTAGATAGATAGG
>JALHPW010000479.1 GCA_022842255.1 Saprospiraceae bacterium
GCCAAAAAAGCCTGCAAAAAGGACTAGGAGCAATAACTTGCGAAACATCGGGTGTATAAATTTATGTCAGTAGCAGTTGAAATTTTGAGGCAAAACGCTTTTTAGGGAAAGTTCGTGTGAAGCGGACAGCAAAAGTACGGCCAAAAGCAGAAAGACGTTGGGTAGGCGTCATGAAAACTTTTATTTTCGACAAATCTCAAGGTTCCCGAACCGCCAAATTCAATTGTTTATAGTCAATTTTTCCATGATTTAACTTCAAGTGCTCCACCACCACGAGCGCACGATGAAGACGGCGATCTGAGCTTTTTGGTTGGCCTATCAAATATAATAAGGTGCGGAGTTTGCCGGGGGTGAGGGCGTGCATGAGTTTATTGCCTTCCTCATCTTGTGCCAGCAGTTCGGCAAGCTCCTCCGGCATTGGCAATCCGTATTCACTTTCGTCCTTGCGAAGGCTGGCGGTGATTTTGGAGCCGATTTTCAGGCCCAATTGGGTCTGGTTTTTTTTATTGACCGTAATTACGTGTGTGCCATCGCCTCGGGGGACCAAGGCACATTGGTATTCAATCTTTTCATTTAGGAGGCAAACTACCCGTTTTGCCTCCCCGGGGGTGATGAGCGCATCGGCGATTGCTTTTGGCACGGCAAAGTGGCAACCCCAGAGGTTGTTGGTAGATTGTTCGAGCACGGAATCAAAATGATAGGTCCCTTCCATACGGCAAAAATAAGGCGGCGCATTAAGTTGAGGAGGGGAAATCAGGCTGATGGGGTTTATTGGGTTGATGAGGGTCAATAAGTGGATGGGGTTTATTGGGTTGATGGAGGTTGATATTTTTCACTCGAAAAAGGCGTTTTTTTCCACTTTTCGAGTATCAAATCAACCTTCATCAACCCAACAAACCCCATCAATCTAAACTAAACCAGCCCCCGACTAGTCTTCATATCGCTGCGGCTTGCTATCACTTTTCTTTTTATGGTAGCGCCCCCAGGAGAAGCCGAATTTCAGGGATGCCTGACCAAACCAGCCGCTCAATTCCTGGTCGCTCAGGCCAGAAATGCTGCTGTCGTTTACAAAACGGTAGCCACCGTCCAAACCTATATGAAACCAGCGGAACACATTGATTTCCACTCCAGCGGTGGGTTGGACGACAAAGATTCGGTCGTTCACATCGCCAAACTTCACCTTACCACCACCAAAATCAACCCCGATTTGCGGGTGAATGGCCTTGTAATTTTTGAAGCCGTATCCAACCATCATGGGATTCCATTTCATGTCAAACTCTTGATTTTCAATATTATCCCATTTGAATTCGTCGATCAAGTTGTAGTGGCCAAAGCCCACGAGGAGCGCCTTGCCAAACTCAAGTCCAAAAAAGCCACCACCTACATAACTGGTTTTACCATTGTCGCCAAATTGAGTCAATTGATGCCGAGAGCCACCCCAAATACCCGAAAACCCGAGTCCGCGGCTACCAACCACGGTTTCTTCTTTTTGGGCAGTAAGATTATGGATGGAACCCAGAAGGGCCAGTGCGAGAAAAACAGATTTGGTGTACTTCATAATTTAGGTTGATTTGTTTAATTGTTGATTTGGCGATTTGAGCTTTTGATGAACAGACGGCCTAACAGACAACAAGGTTACAAGCCGTGTTGCAGTTGTTTCTGCACCAGCACTCAGTTTCATTTTTTTCTAATTGGTTTTAACGGGTTTTAACCAAAAACACACCGTTTCGAGCCACAAGTTTTGGGTGGTGTTTTTTTCAACTTCTGGCTTGCCTCCCAAAACTTTACTATGTTTTAAAATAAATTTGGAATTCTGGCAAACATAAGCGTACCTTTGCGGCCACTAAATCGCGGAGTGGAGCAGTTGGTAGCTCGTCGGGCTCATAACCCGAAGGTCGTAGGTTCAAGTCCTGCCTCCGCCACATCGAAAAGCCCTTGGTCAAAAGCCGAGGGCTTTTTTGATTTACGATTTGTGATTTTGGATTTACGATTGTTACGATCCGAAACAGACACGATTTTACCTTTTTTCGAATCGAAACAATCGTAAATCCAAAATCGAAAATCTAAAATGCTATGCATTGGCTCTCCATTCACTTCTATCCGCTTGAAAATCAGGACATTTTCCTGGTTCGCGGCCTAAGACCGTTCTTGCAGCAATACATTTGGGCAAATCGCGGCACCCGAGCGTTTTTTATCCGCTATCAAGACGAACGTGGTCCGCATATCCGAATCAGGATGCGCGGCGAAGAATCCTGGATGGAAGAAACCCTTCGGCCGGCGTTCGACGGCTGGCAGGAAGGGCGCGGGGATTGGGTGGAAGTTCCCTACACGCCAGAAACAGAGCGTTTTGGCGGGGAAGAAGCCATGGCTTTGGCAGAAGAATATTTTCACCTCAGCAGCCGGGTAGCGCTCGACCGACTAGCGCGGGAGCAACAAACCTATGGCGATTCGATGTTCGACGCGCTTCGGATGCACACCATTGCAGCCCATGCGGCAGGCATGACCCAGCAACAAGCCGCCCGCTATTTTGGGCAGTTGATGGAGCAGTGGTTGCCCCTGTTTTACACACCAGAAGGCGGTGCAAACCAGGCGTTTTTTGCAGAAATCAAGGCTGGTTTTGAAAAAAGCTACCACCCACAATCCAGCGACCTAAGTGCTACCCTGACCGAACTCTGGAAATCCCTGGACAAAGAAAAGTTTGACAAAAAACAACCCGAATGGGCCCGCTGGGCGCTGGGCAATCAAATGATTCTCAAGGAATTGGGCGAACAACTGGACCGAGCACTGCCAAGTTTGCTGCATCTGACCAACAACCGGCTGGGGCTCAACAATCAGGATGAGGTGTATCTTAATTTTATTCTTTCCAAGACATTAGGGGTGGGCTCAAATGGTTGATTGGGTTGATTAGGTTGATGAAGGTTGATATTTGCACTCTATAAAGCAGGAATTGTCCACTTTTTTGCGTCCAATTATCAACCTTCATAAACCTCATCAACCCAATCAACTTTATCAACCCAATCAACTCTTTGAAACAACCGCTCGAACACAAACACCATGGCCTTCCTAATTTTCTACATCACCCACCCCGATGAAGCCACCGCTCGGAGCATCTCCGAAAACCTGGTGACCCACCGACTGGCTGCCTGCGCAAACGTGTTCCCCATTCAAAGCGCCTATTGGTGGGAAGATGCGGTGCAACAGGAAGGCGAATGGGTTTCGATTTTGAAGACCAGTGTTGCCTTAGAAGCTGCGTTGGAGAAGGCTGTTGAAGAGATTCATCCCTACGAAACGCCCTGTATCACACGCTTTGAAGCACGAGCAAATGCGGCGTATGAAAAGTGGATTGAGACGTGCTGTACCCCGGAACTCCGTTCCGGGACCACCCAGTAACCCGGAACTCTGTTCCGGGGCATTCAGTATCTTAGGCCTAATGTTCCACGAGATCAATGTACATAACCCCCGGAACAGAGTTCCGGGCTACACCCCATCCCCGGAACGGAGTTCCGGGTTACAATACGTCCACTTCCAATCCTGCCATGCCGAAACCTGCTTCGCCTTCACAGGGTTATTCAAAATATAGTTCAAAATTGGCCCAAACTCTCCTTTTCGGACAATATGGTCATAGCTCTCTGATTCCCAAAATGGATTTCCTGTGCGACCAAGTACTTTATTGCATTGCACGCCCGTGTACCGTTTGAGCCGTTGCATGATGTCTTCCAAAGGAGGAGCCCCTGGAAGCACCTCAAACAAAACATGAATATGGTTCGACATGATACAAAAAGCGTACATCCGATACAGTTTTTTGTGGTAAAAGAGGAGGGCATCCCAATTTATTTGGGCGATTTCTGGTTCTTGAAGCCAATATGGTCCGTTTAGGTTTTGGTCTAGAAGTGCGTCAAAACGTGCGAAATATCGTTTTTGCTCGTCGTAGCGTACCCCGGAACCGTGTCCCGGGGGGATATTCGGGCGTGTATGTACCCCGGAACTCTGTTCCGAGGCATCTGGTGCGGCGGCCCCGGAACGGAGTTCCGGGGTACTTACACGCCGAAGCGCAGCCTGATATTCCGCTTTCAACTGCTCAATGACCGACTGCGGTATCGAACCAAATAGCCTGTAGGTAACAAAATAGGTCGCATGCGGGAATTGCCAGTGCGGCAGGTTCCGGCGGTAGAATTGTTTTTCCATATAACAAATATAATCGGAAAAACGGTTTAAAGCAATAGCGGGACGTGTGTGTGCCCCGGAACTCCGTTCCGGGGCATCTTGTGCGGGCACACCCCGGAACGGAGTTCCGGGGTACTTACAAGCCCGACCGCAGCCTGATATTCCGCTTTCAACTGCTCAATGACCGACTGCGGTATCGAACCAAATAGCCTGTAGGTAACAAAATAGGTCGCATCCGGGAATTGCCAGTGCAGTAGGTTCCGGC
>JALHPW010000480.1 GCA_022842255.1 Saprospiraceae bacterium
GTCCTGAATGCTTTCCGACAAACGCGCGGCACCTCCTTCAATGGTAACTTGGCCCATTTGCTCAGTACCCGCAACCTGGGAGGAGGCATTGCCTATGTGGATGTGATTTGTTTCAAACAATATGCTTACGGAGTAAGCGCCATTACCAGTTCATACCAAAACGTACCGACCTACTCTTGGTCGGTGGAGGTGGTAACGCATGAATTGGGGCATAATCTCGGCTCCTGGCACACCCACTCCTGCAATTGGCCGACCGGTGCACTCGACAACTGCGTAAACCCGGAAGGCTCCTGCGCCCCTGGCCCAGCGCCCAGCAATGGCGGGACCATCATGAGTTACTGCCACCTGACCAGTTATGGAATCAATTTTACCAAAGGATTTGGCCCTACCCCTGGGGCCCGAATTCGAGATAAAGTGCTGAATGCCACCTGTGTACCACAATCCGGTGCGGTGCCAATTGGCCTTACTTCCAACAATGTAACCAGTACTTCGGCAACGCTCAACTGGACACCCGTACAGGGCGCAACCAGTTACACCGTGCAGTACAAACTCAGCACTTCTAGTACCTGGACCACCGCTGGCAACAGCACCGCCGCAACCTACAACCTGAGCAACCTGACTGCCAATAAGACTTATAATTGGCAGGTAAAAACAGATTGCTCCAACTTCTCTATCACTGCAAACTTTACCACAACTTCCGGTGGCGGCGGTGGCGGCGGCGGTTCCAATTGCAACGCGCCAACTGGTCTCAGTGCAGTCAGTATCACGTCTAGTGCGGCTACCTTGGTCTGGAATGCTGTGCAGGGTGCAACCAACTATACGGTTCAGTACAAACCAAACAACTCCAGTACCTGGACCAATGCTGGCAACACCAATTCTGCGGCCTTAACCTTGAGCAACCTCGCCGCAACAACGAACTACCAATGGCAGGTGAAAGCCAATTGCTCCGCCTGGTCGGCAACCTCCGGCTTTAGCACCTCAACCGCTGGCGGTGGAGGTGGAGGCGGCACCTGCAATCCACCGGCTACCCTGAACAACAACACCATCGGAAGTACCTATGCTGCTATTTCCTGGTCGGCCGTGAGCGGTGCAACCAATTATGTCCTTCAAATCAAAATGGCAAGCTCCAACGATTGGTTCACCTTGGGTTCTGTGCCTGTAACAAGTGTGGTCATCAGCGGATTGCAACCGGGCACTTCGTATAATTGGCGTGTAAAAGCCAGTTGCTCGGCGTATTCAGCCATAAAATTGCTTACCACAACGAGCAACATCAATGGAGATGGAACGCAGCACTTAAGCCAGCCCAGCTTGCTTGAAAATCAGGAAATAGGAGCACTCGAACTGTTTCCAAACCCAGCGACGGAGGTCTTGAACCTGCGTTTTGTTGGAGAGATTTTCCAAGGGCATCAGGTTTTGGTAACAGATGCGGCGGGTCGAACCGTTGCGAACCAAGCGTATCAACCAACCCTCGATGTTAGTGCGTTTGCGCCCGGTGTATATTTCGTGACCCTGTTGGAATCAGGACAACGTATTGTTACACAACGTTTTGTAAAAGTAAAATAAGTTAGGAAAGTCAACCTTCACTGTGAGAAACTAATCCGGTTGACAAGCGCGCTTCATTTGCACCTCCAATTTGTCTTCCTCCCGTCCCATGTAAATGGGATTTTATCTCTACGCCTGATTTTTGACCATAATCTCTCAACCGCATTACACAAAGTGCCGGCCCCTAACGTGGGGTCGGCACTTTTTTTATGGCTAAAATCGTAATTCGGACTTCGTAATTCGTTACTTTTTCTTCTTCCCCTCAATTTCGTCGGACAGGTTTTCAAAGTCGCTTTTTGACAAGGCGGCCTTGAACGCTACCGTTGGGAAATAGTAGTACAAGCGTTCACAGGTATTGATATCGTAGATTTCGTAAGATTTCGAGGAATCAAAACGCGGTACGAATACACAATAATCCTTGGTTTGCTCAGAAGGTTTCGAGATATACTGTTTGATTTCTTCCATGGGCACGATCTGGAGTTTGTAGCGATAACCTTCCAGCATTTTGGCGGAAACGGAAGGCTTATTCGACATCCTTCGGGAAGGGCTTTTATATTCCAGGGTTTCTTCCGCAACCAGTAACGTCTTGTTTTTCAAGGCTTTAACCCGGTAGTTGGAGGCTTTGGCGATGGTAGCTGCGTTGTCCCGCTCTTCCGGCTTCTTTTTTACGGTAGTCAAATCATCGTTGAGCGCTTTGATCAAAAAAGCTGCGCGATAGCCGGATTTCATGGTATTCGTTTCAGCCCCATTGAATTGAAAATCCGCCGCCATTTTTTGATCGAGCGTCGTGTAGCTTGTGAGCTTTTTCTTGCCCCCGCGTAGGATCACAAAATAGGAGGAGGACATGGCATCGTCCCCCGTTCCGGTAGTGACCAAACGCATCATGATGGTTGATTTGTCGCTCACCACAGAAGCCAGTTCTGCCGTGGATACAAATTTGTAGGGGGTGATTTTCCAGTGGGTTTCGACCGCCTTTTTGTAAAACGCATCGAACTGTTCGTTGCCCGATAATTCTACCAAAAGGGTACCTTTCAGCATGGCCTCGTAATCATCGGTAGATTGGGCGTTGGCATTGTTTGGGAGAAAGGCAAGGAGGCCAATCAGGAGGGTGGTTAATTGAATTGCTTTTCGCATTTTATGTTGGAGTGGTTGGTGAAAAAGTAGTTTTTGTATCAAATTAGGGGCAATTTTCTTGCCAAATCGGGTGGCTAAAGTTTGCCTACCGGCCTTTTTTCTCAAAACGTTGGGCGTACAACAACCTTACCCTACCGGGAAGTCCAATCTACAACGTTTCTTTGCATCGATTTGGTTTTCGACAAGTTTTCAGCTTTCAAGCATTTGGTTATGGGTCCCCTATTTCTACGGTCTTCAATAGCATTGGTTTTTGTGTTCCTTTTTGGAAAAAACAATGCGCAAACCATTCAAAAAGAATCTGTTAGCATACCCGGAACAGCGGTTTCTTTTCAGCTGGCTTTGTTGCCTGGAGGTTTTTATCGGATGGGGAGCCCTGCATCTGAAGCCAACCGGGAAGACGATGAAACCCAACACTCCGTCCAGCTTGACAGCTTTTGGATGGGGGTATGCGAAGTGACTTGGGATGAATTCTACTGCTTCCAATTTCGTCATTTTGATTCGGATTCGAGTCAGACGGGGGCCGGTTTTCAGGCAGATGCCATTGCCCGCCCTTCCCCACCCTATTTCGACTTCACTTATGGCCGCGGACGCGCAGGAGGTTTCCCGGCAGCTACTATGACGCAGCAATCCGCTTTGCGTTACTGTCAGTGGCTGAGCGATAAAACCGGCGATTTTTACCGCCTTCCCAGCGAAGCAGAATGGGAATATGCTTGCCGGGCGGGCTCAAAAACGGCCTATTCCTGGGGGGACAATGCCAAACAAGCCAGTGATTTTGCCTGGTATTACGACAACAGCGCGGGTTCCTATCAAAAGGTGGGGACCAAAAAAGCAAATCCATGGGGTTTGCACGACATGCATGGGAATGTGGCGGAATGGACCTTGGATTTTTATACTCCTGGCTTGACGCATGATGTGGATTCGTTGTTTGAAAATCCCATTGTTTTTCCCACAAAAAAGCACTCCAGAACCGTTCGGGGTGGTAGTTTTGAGGATTATGCCCCCCAGCTTCGCTGTGCCGACCGCCGAAAAAGCGACCCGAAATGGCAGGCCCGCGACCCACAAATCCCCAAAAGCAAATGGTGGAACCCCGATTCGCCGTTTGTAGGTTTCCGAATCGTTCGGGAGAAAAACCAGAAGACCAAAGCGGAAAGAGATGCCTTTTTTGAGCAAGCCATCAAAGATTGATTGTGCCGTCTAAACAAATTACCCAATCACCGACTAAACAAATCACCAACAATAAATGACCAATTTCCTTCAACGAGCCTGGTTGCCTCAATTCGCACTTGCCGCAGTAGCCATCCTGGTATATGCCGCCTCGGTATCCAATGGATTTGTCTTTTTTGACGATGATAAGGCCATTTTGTACAACAAAGCCTTGTTGAACCCCTCCATTGGCAAGTTTTTTACCGGCCAAAACCTGGGCATGTACGCGCCTTTTAGCTGGATAGCGTATTGGGTTGGGCACGGCATTTCGGGTAAAGAAGCTTGGGGTTACCATTTGTTGGGATTACTGTTGCACGCGCTCAATGCCGCACTCGTTTTCAGTTTCCTAAAGCAGTTGACCGGACGGGAATGGGCAGCGTTTTTTGCCGCACTTTTGTTCGCGGTACACCCCGTGCAAGTCGAAGCAGTAAGTTGGGCTGCGGCACTCAGTACGGTCTTGTTCTCAACGTTTTATTTGGCGAGTTTGATTGGGTATTTGAACTGGAAAGACAGCCAAAAAACAGCCTGGTTGGCACTTTCCAT
>JALHPW010000481.1 GCA_022842255.1 Saprospiraceae bacterium
GGTACAGCCATATAGAACCGCTACCCAAAGCGGCATTTCTCAGATTGCCTACCATTTTGAAAAACCAATGGTGGTGACGAATGTGGGTGGGCTCCCGGAGATTGTGACGGACGGGGTTTCAGGCTATGTAGTTGAACCTGAACCAATTGCAATCGCCCAGGCCATACGCGATTTTTTTGATAGCCATCGAGAAGCTGCGATGCGGAAAGGTGTTCGAGAAGAAAAAAAACGCTTTTCCTGGACCCACCTTGTCGAGAAATTATTGGCTTGAAACAACCTTCGGGGTCAGGTTGGACATCAGGAGGTTTTATTTACAAACAAAACCATCTTCTGAACATGAAAAACTTGCTTGTCCTTTGGGCATTCACCCTTTGCGCCCCCTTGTTTGCGCAACGTGAAAAGGCAGCCCCAACTTCCCCGAACAAACAAAAATTCAGCCTTGAACTGATGGCTGGAGTCAACCTCAATAACATGACCATCCGGCCAAATTTCATTGTCGACAACAAAAATTATAACGACCGTCTCCTGGCTGATTTCACGTTTTTTACGGGCATAACGGGTCGACAGTCTATATCAGAAAGGCTTTCTGTAAGATTGGATGTTCAGTATTTGGAGAAAGGTTATGGGGTGGACCAGGGCGAAACGGCTCCGAATTCGCTTGAACGGTATAGAGCCACCTATTTAGATATTGTTCCACAGGTGGAATACAAGACCTATAAAAACCTTTATTTCTCGCTGGGCGGGTATGGCGGGATACTCCTGGATGAACGGATCAAGTATGCGAACGAAGGCTGGTCTGGTATACACCCGGATTTTGGTCCGCTGGCGGAGAAGGCAGATTTTGGGCTTTCCACGGGCCTTCGGATGGTTTTTGGTCGGTTTTCTGCCATGGTAAAATACCAACATGGGCTTACCTCGGCCTTCACTTTTGAAGCAACGGATGTTACAGGGGCTTCGTCTACCTATCGGCAATATCAGCGCAGCCTACTATTTGGACTGGGTTTCAGGGTGTTGTAAACCGTCTAAAACAAAACCCTGGTCGCTGAAAATGCGACCAGGGTTTTTGGTGATCCCGACAGGGCTCGAACCTGTAGCCTACAGATTAGAAATCTGTTGCACTATCCATTGTGCTACGGGACCTTTTTTGAAAGCACAAAAGTATAAATCTGTACTGAAAGTTCCACTTACCTTTCGGGCAAAACAAGATTTGTATGACACCCGCCGTCACGAACGTCCAGATTGAAGCAGGCTGGAAGCAGGCTTTGGCCGAAGAATTCAATAAACCTTATTTTGCCGAAATCAAGGCTTTCCTACTTGCCGAAAAGCAAGCAGGAAAAACCGTTTATCCTCCGGGGCCCTTGATTTTCAACGCTTTTAACCAAACGCCTTTTGACCAGTTAAAAGTGGTCATACTCGGCCAAGACCCTTACCACAACCCCGGCGAAGCGATGGGGCTTTGTTTTTCCGTTTCAAGGGGGGTGAAAACCCCGCCCTCGCTGGTCAATATTTACAAAGAAATAAAAAACAGTCTGGGGATAACCCCTCCTCCACATGGCGACTTAAGCGATTGGGCCAAACAAGGTGTATTGCTGCTCAATGCCATGCTCACTGTGGAAGCCAAAAAGCCCGCAAGCCATCAAAAAATTGGCTGGCAAACCTTTACGGATGCCGTTATCCGTACCATTTCGGAGCAAAAAGAGGGAGTAGTGTTTTTGCTCTGGGGCAATTTTGCACGAACCAAGAAAGCCCTCATCGATGCTTCCCGGCACCATGTGCTCGAATCTGCCCACCCCTCGCCCCTGGCCGGGGATGCCTTCCAAGGCTGTGGGCATTTTGTGCGCACGAATGAGATTTTGGAACAACAAGGGAAGGCTCCCATTAACTGGGCACTTCACCAATGATGGGCCACCACATCCTCATTTGAAAGCGCCACCAAGCGGTCGCGTTCTTTTCGATTTAGCCCAACCCAAGTCGTCCACATACCTTTTTTGTGCGAGATCCAGCGCCATCGGTCTTCGAAACGGGTAACATCGCCCAAGGGGACATCAAAAATAAAACGGCGGTGGTGTGGGTGGATGTTGCGCATCACAAAACGGGTAAAGCGAAAATAGCGGTTGGCATACGGGTCTTTTCGGATGGTTTCATAATGCGGTTGTATGGTGTGCTTTTGTTCGTTTTCTAAGAGCATTTTATTCCCTTGGGCAATTTTATTGCTGTCTTCACTTTGCAAAAGCTGCCAACAATTACTGTATGGGTGTAGGGACAAATGGGTGACAGACAATTGCTTGCAAACTTCAATCAATTGCCCAGGGTCATCTAAAAACAGCTCATGCTGCCATGCCAAACTTTCAAAAATATCTTTGGCTACCGCCACAATTTCTTGGGTGAGCACGCAAGGGTCGCGGGCTATTTTCACTGCATTTTGCATTCCGTAAAGCACTTGGCCTCCAGTCAGTCTGGCCAGCCCTGCCCACAAAAACTTGTCCGGGTTTTCAAAATAAATAGCCTGGTAATACCGATATATTTGATTCAAAATCAAGGCATTGGCACTAAACCCGTGGCTTGGGTCCCAGTGCTCCGCACGGACACCTGCCCGTTCGTACGCTTTGGTCTGGAATTGGGCTTGTATAGGATTCATGCCACAATGTAAGATGCAATACAGATTCTATGCTGGACTGAAATCACATTCCGGCGTACATTAGCCGCTCAAATGTTTCCCAACCAATGTCCACCACTACTACTACATTAGAGTCCGCCAAAAACACCGACGCGCTCAAACTAGCCGTCTCGAGCCTCAACCGACACCTAGAAAAAATCCATGAGGGTGGAGGCCCCAAACGCATCGAAAAACTCCATAAAGAGGGCAAGATGACCGCCCGCGAACGGATTGATTATCTCCTGGATGCGGGTAAGCCACGAATAGAGGTCGGCGCATTTGCCGGGTATGAAATGTATAAGGAACACGGTGGCTGTCCCGCTGGTGGGGTAGTGGTCGTGATTGGTTATGTGCGCGGACGGCAATGCATTGTAGTGGCCAACGATGCGACGGTCAAGGCAGGAGCTTGGTTTCCCATCACCGGCAAAAAGAACCTCCGCGCCCAGGAAATTGCCATGGAAAACCGACTGCCGATTATTTACCTCGTGGATTCGGCTGGCGTTTACCTGCCTATGCAGGACGAAATTTTCCCGGATAAAGAACATTTTGGGCGGATTTTTCGCAACAATGCGAAAATATCCTCAGCGGGTATCCCCCAAATCGCGGCCATTATGGGCGCTTGTGTGGCAGGGGGTGCTTATTTGCCCATTATGTCGGACGAGGCCTTGATTGTAGAAAATACAGGCTCGGTTTTTCTCGCAGGCCCATACCTCGTCAAAGCGGCCATCGGCGAAGATGCCGACAAAGAAGTGCTCGGTGGGGCGTCCACGCACTCAGAAATCAGCGGGGTGACGGATTACAAGATGCCCGACGACCAAACCTGTCTGGATACGATTAAAGATTTGGTGGATAAGTTTGGCAAGTTTGAACACGCCGGTTTTGACCGGATTGAATCCAAACCCGCAGAAGGAAAACCGGAGGATGTTTTTGAAATCTATCCGGAAAATGGTGCAAAACCATACAATACCCTTGATTTATTGCGTAGAATCGTGGATGAGGGCAAACTCACCCAGTACAAAGAGCACTATGGGAAAACCATCATCACGGCATACGCACGCATTGACGGATGGGCAGTTGGGATTGTGGCCAACAACCGCCAAGTGGTAAAAAATGCCAAGGGGGAAATCCAGTTTGGCGGAGTCATTTATTCAGATTCGGCGGATAAAGCCACGCGGTTTATCCTGAATTGCAACCAGAAAAAGATTCCGCTCGTGTTCCTGCACGATGTGACAGGCTTTATGGTCGGCACCCGCTCCGAGCACGGGGGCATCATCAAGGACGGTGCTAAAATGGTGAACGCGGTGGCCAATTCCACCGTTCCGAAGTTTAGCATCATCATTGGAAACTCCTACGGGGCGGGAAACTACGCTATGTGCGGTAAGGCTTATGACCCGCGCTTGATTGTGGCCTGGCCAACCGCCAAAATCGCCGTCATGGGCGGTGAACAAGCTGCTAAAGTGCTGACACAGATACAAGTACAGTCCTTGAAAGACAAAGGCCATGCCCCCGACCCGGAGGCGGAAAAGGCGCTTTTGGAAAAAACCAAGGCGAGTTATTTGGCACAAACCACGCCTTACTACGCAGCCGCCCGGCTATGGGTAGATGCCATCATCGACCCGCGCGATACCCGGCAGTGGATCAGCATGGGCATCGAAGCGGCCAACAATGCGCCTGTGGAGAAGTTTAATGTTGGGGTGATACAGGTTTGAGTGTTCATAGTGGTGGGGGGGCGTGGCCTAGTGGGACCCCCAAAAAAAA
>JALHPW010000482.1:0-3626 GCA_022842255.1 Saprospiraceae bacterium
ACATTAAAGAGACTTGGCACTGCTTTTGAATGTTGATATTAAGTATTTTACTCCCCCCGCTTTTCTTTTTTATCCAATAGTGTTCTGATTTGCATAAATCGGGGGTTTTCTGATGCATGCAGTCATACAAATTCAATTTTGCTGTTTTTCATCCATGAAAAAATCACTTACAATTTTCCTCTTGCTTGCAGGCACCAGTTATTTTTTCTCCTGTGTACACGACCCTGATTTCAATTTTGACCAATTGTTGGAAGACCAACTCAACAATCGATCCTCTAGCGGTTCATACCAAGCGTACATCATGCCCGAAGGCACCGATTTTTCGGCGCTACCCAACCAAGACCCTAAAAATCCGGTTACCCAAGCCAAAGTTGAACTAGGTCGGATGTTGTTTTATGAAACCGGATTGGCTTTAGAGAACAAGTACCCCGACTCCAAAAATTCCTACTCATGCAGCAGTTGCCATGTACCGTCTAGAGGTTTCACGGCAGGTCGCTTCCAAGGCATTGCAGATGGTGCGGTTGGCTTTGGCGAAAGCGGCGAGTTGCGTTCCAAACACCCTGGTTATCTGGGCGATGATGTGGATGCGCAAGGTGCACGTCCGCTCCCAACCATGAACCTCACCTATGTAACGAATGCCCTGTGGGCCGGTACTTTTGGCTCTTTCAATGTCAATACGGGCACAGAAGCTACCTGGCATCAGGACACCCTGGTGGAAATCAACTTCAAGGGACTGATGGGTTTAGAGGCCAACAACGCCCGTGCTTTAGCGGTACACCGCCAGGTAATCAACAAAGCAGTAACGGATTCTTTGGGTTATACCGAGATGTTTGATGCGGCATTCCCGGAAATCCCTGTGAACGAACGATATACCCGTTTGACGGGTTCTTTTGCATTGGCTGCCTATTTCCGCACTATTTTGACCAATCAGGCACCTTTCCAAAAATGGCTCAAGGGTGATAAATCAGCCATGACCGAGCAACAGAAAAAAGGCGCCTTGTTGTTCTTCGGCAAAGCAGGTTGTGCGGATTGCCACAATAGTCCCTCTTTGAACAGCGCTCCCCACCAGTTTTTTGCCCTGGGCGTGAAAAATCTCTATCAAAGTGGTTTTGCAGTTTTCAGAACAGGCCCGAACGACATCCGGAACCTCGGCCGTGGCGGCTTCACCTATCGAGCAGAGGATATGCACAAGTTCAAGGTTCCACAACTCTACAACCTTCGGGATGTAGGTTTTTATTTCCATGGCGCCAGCAAGCGTAGCTTGAAGGAAGTGGTGGAATACTTCAACAATGGTGTGTCTGAAAACCCGGAAGTGCCAGCCAGTCAAATTACCACATTCATGCGTCCATTGGGCCTGAATGCTCAAGAAATTGACGATTTGGTAGAGTTCCTAGCCAATGGCCTGTTCGATCCAGAGATGGATCGCTACGTACCCGCTAACACAATGTCGGGCAACTGTTTCCCCAACAATGATCCGCTTTCCCGGATTGAAATGGGATGTAATTGAGAATGGTTGATAAAAGGTTGATGGGGTTTATAAGGTTTATAAGGTTGATGGGGTTTATAAGGTTGATGGGGTTTATATTTGAACTCGATAAGTGGCTAAATCCTGCCCTTCGAGTACAAATATAAACCCCATCAACCTTATAAACCCCATCAACCTAATAAACCTAATAAACCCTCCCTTCAGTTCCCTCGACAACTAGTTGGCCGCTCCTGCGTAATATACAGGTCAATTTGTTCGCCTTTGCGCATCGTTCCGTTGGGGTCGTATTTTGGGCTTTGTCGCCAGACGTAAGCACTCGCCTCATCCGTAATGGTAGCGTCTTTAATGACGGTTCCGATGCTCAATTCACTGGTCTGAAGCAAAAATTTGGCTTCCCCGAGGGTGTGGCAAACACAATCCGGGATGGTCACAGTGAGTGTAACTTCCTCACTTACAACAAAATCGATGGTTGCGCCCATCTCCACGGGAACATCATTGAAGCGAAGCTTTTCCGTGATGGTGTCGTTTTTATAAATGACGTCGATGATGGTGTTAGGACCCACATTTGGGTCGGCCGCACGCGCCACGATGCGGGGCTTGAGCCCTATACGTGTCAGTCGTCGGGAGTAGATTTCATAATCGTCCCCGTTTTTCAAATTGGGAAGTTTGAGGATGTCGGGGTTGTTTTTGGTAACCGTAAAATACAACGTGCGGCCTTCCTTCACGCGACTGTTGGGCTTTGGGTCCTGGGCCACGATTTGTCCAGGGGGTTCGCCAGGCACATAAATCGAGTCGCTCACCGCTACCCCAAAATCCCGGGCACGGGCCTTCCGTGCCGCTTCCCGGAAACTCATGCCCATATAGCTTGGTACCTGTACGCTTTCACCATGATTGGTATAACATTTGAGCCACCAAAACGTAAGCATCAGCAGGAAGGTCATGATACCTACCATTCCTAGGCAATTTTTCAGCACGAACGGTGTGGTGAAAAAAGCATAAAGTTCAACGCCAAACCGGCGAATTTTTTGCCACATGGTTGTTGGTTATTGGTGACTGGTTAACGGTGCACGGTACACGGTTCACGGTACATGGTTGATGGTACACGGTTGACGGTACACGGTGCGTGGTTGAATGTTGACCGTGTACCGTCAACCGTGAACCGTCAACCGTGAACCGTCAACTTCGGCAAAAGTAGGCAGCATTGTTAAAAACAAACGTCCGTTTTTCAATCCTTGTTTTTCTTTGCTCCCCAAATCACCAATCACCAGCAAGCCCTGCCTACCGGCAGACAGGCAATCACCAGTAACCAACAACTATGTCCCGACTAATAATAGACTCTTCCAACCCTCCCGAACCCGGCCATGTGCTTTGGCGTTCGCCTAGCAACATCGCCCTTGTCAAATATTGGGGCAAACATGGGATACAGCTTCCCCGCAACCCATCTATAAGCCTTACTCTAGCGGCGTCCTGCACCGACACCCAACTGGAATACGAAATGCGGGAAGGCAGTGATGATGGACAAATAGAGCTCGATTTCTTTTTTCATGAGGAGGAAAATGAGGCGTTTAAGGCCAAAACATTGGAGTTTTTGACCAGTCTTTTGCCCACCATGCCGTTTTTGAAACAATTGCGGCTCACCGTACATACCGGCAACTCATTCCCACACTCGGCGGGCATAGCCTCCTCGGCATCCGGAATGAGCGCGCTGGCACTTTGCCTTTGTTCTTTGGAGGACCGGCTCTTTGGCACCTTGCAAGACCCTGCCGCCTTCGACCAAAAAGCATCGCTTTTGGCACGACTGGGCAGTGGCTCCGCTTGTCGAAGCATCTTTCCACACGCGGCACTTTGGGGCGCTACCGCTTCGGTGCCCGGTAGTAGTGATGAATATGCGGTGCCAATGACGGACCATATCCATGCCACATTCAAGGACTTCCACGACGATATCCTCATCGTTAGCCGCGAAGAAAAATCCGTAAGCAGCCGAGCTGGCCATGCCCTGATGGAAGGCAATCCTTACGCCGAACCACGGTATGCCCAAGCCCGCAGCCGACTGGATACCCTGCTCCACGCCATGCGCACGGGTGACTTGCCGACCTTTGGCAAAATAGTTGAAGATGAGGCACTTACACTCCATGCCTTG
>JALHPW010000482.1:3636-4385 GCA_022842255.1 Saprospiraceae bacterium
CAGCAATCCATCCTACACCCTCATGCGGCCAGATTCACTCGCCATCATCGAAAAAGTGCGTCAATACCGCGCCGATACCGGTCACCAGGTTTATTTCACCCTTGATGCAGGCCCGAACGTTCATTTGCTCTATCCGGGCGAACTGGTGGTGGATGTGCGCAAATTCATCGATGACCACCTGGCCGAACACTGCGAGGACGGATTTGTCCAGCAGGATTGGGTAGGCGAGGGGCCAGAAGAGATGTAGGAATTACGAGTTACGAATTGGGATTTACGATTTATTGGATCCGAAAAAGGCGTGATCTAGCTGATTTCGGATCCAATAAATCGTAAATCCCAATTCGTAACTCGTAACTCGTCTACCGTGCTGCGTCTTCCACCATTTTAACCGGGTCGCTAAAACGCAGGCGCATGCTCCAGGAAACGGTTTTCAAATAGCTTCCATTCGCTTGTTCCTTGTATTGGTTGCGGAGCGTTTGGGAGTTGACGATTGGGAAATAAAATTCCAGTCCGCCGTTGAAAAACTCGAACGCAACCCCACCGCTCCAAAGCCATTGTTCGCTGCTGGGACGGCCTTCGCCTAGAGTAGTGGCATCATCGAAATAGCCCAGGTCGAAATAGGGTTTCATCGGAATTCCGATTGGTAAGCGAAAAGGCAGGTCGGTTTTAAGGTTTAGGGCCAGGACAAAATTGTTCGAATTGCCCATTGTTCCTGCAAATGCCGAACCAAACGCGCCTTTAAATCCGCC
>JALHPW010000483.1 GCA_022842255.1 Saprospiraceae bacterium
TCACCGGGTGACTCAAAGTCACCCGGTGAATAAACCCCGGCTTTCCGTTGGGTATAATTCCAATACGCAGGAGGCAAATGGAGCCGTACGACTTGAGCAGCCTCGCCGCTACCTTTGGTCCTTGAATACTAAACCTGATTTTACCCACGTTGGAGGATACCTTTTCAATTTCTTACGTCAACATCGCCAAAGCATTTGTCTATGAAAACGACCAGTATTAAAAATTCAACTTTTGGACTCGGTGCCGCGATGCTATTCGCGTTCTTGGGCCTCAGTTTGCCCGATACCCAGGGTCCGGCACCCTCTTCCGTGTCCTCAACCAATCCTGCCGTGGATGTAGCATTCCAACACGGCGAAAGGCTTACCTACAAGATTTATTATAACCTTAACTTTATCTGGGTGCCAGCAGGGGAGGTTACCTTCAAGATTTTTGATGAAGGCAACCAATACCACTACCAAGCCAGGGGGGAAACCTATGATTCCTACGAATGGTTCTTTACCGTAAAGGATCAATATGACTCCTGGGTGGATAAAAATACCTTCCTGCCCAACTACTCGGAGCGCAGTGTGAACGAGGGCGATTATCATATTTTTGAAAAAATTGCCTTCAATCAGAGCGGCAAAAAAATGACCGTATGGCGTGCGCACCAACGTGGTGCTGCGGAAGAAAAAACCGAGCACATGGTGAAATCGGATTGCCACGACGTGCTTTCCACGCTGTACAACCTTCGTAACGTGGATTACGGGAGCCAGCAACCCGGCTACTCGGTGCCCTTCAGCGTGTTTATGGACAAGGAGGAATACCCTTTGAAAATGAACTACATGGGGAAGGACTCGAATAAAAAAGTGTACAAAATGGGGAGGTACAAAACCCTCCGCTTCCAGCCACAGGTCATTGCCGGTAATGTGTTCAAGGAAGATGCAAAAATGACCGTCTGGGTCTCGGACGATGCCAACCGGATTCCGCTGCTCATCGAATCGCCGGTATCGGTGGGCTCGGTGAAAATGGTGCTCAAGGAATACTGGGGACTGAAATACAATTTTGAAGCGAAGCTTTAGCGGCAGACGGGATCTGTTTGGATAATGGTTGATGGGTTTATGTGGTTGATGCGGGTTTATATTTTCTACTCGATAAGCAGGCATTGTCCACTTTTAGGGTTCAAAATATAAACCCTCATCAACCACATAAACCCATCAACCATTTTAGCCAGCCACTTCTTTTTGACACCTACACGACTTTAGCCTATCTTCGCCTTGCTAAAACTATTAATCTATTGGTCTCCCCGTTTCCGCTTACCCGTGTGCTCCTGATTGCCGTGCCGCTGTTGGCACTGCTCATTTGGCTTGGTGCACGCAACCGCCCTGATCCGCTTTGGGCCGAATCAGCCGCTTTGCTTCGTCAGCCAGCTACGCTCATTGCCGATGTGCCGGATTCCTTGCAATCCTTGTATTGTCAAGTCCATAAATTGCCATACAAGCCGGGCGACAGCAGTGCTTTTCACCTGGTAATGCAGCCTTCCCCGACCAATATCGAGTGGGCTTCCTTTCAAAAACTGGTGAACGCGGCCGTCAACTCCCCCCTGCGCCGCATCGTAGTGTCGGGCGTAACGGGCGTTGGTTCTACCAAACAAGGCAAACGGACCGCCAATTTGCTGGCGGGGAGCTACGACCGTGTGTTGCAGATTGACTGCGCCCCCTGGTTTGATGTGGAATACCACAAAAAATACATTGGCCAGGAAGACGAAAAAGGCGTGTTTTATCCCGGAGAACTGTTGCTTTTTTGGGAGCGCTGCCGCCAAAACCCCGACCAGAAGTTTGTGGCGGTGTTTGATAATTTTGACAAAATCAACCCCGAAACCTTTTTTGGCCCGGCCCTTTGGGAAGCACTCAGCGCCAAAAGACCCGTGGCCGAAGTGGGGGGTAAAAATGTTGAACTTCCTGAAAACTGCTACCTGATTTCCATTACACACTATGGGCCTGGTTCGGTCGTGGAGTTCAATGCCGAACATTTTAAACGCCTGGGCGACCGCTTCTTGCTCGACATCAGTCCCCGCGACCTGGTGGCCTGGCTTCAGTTGCAGGAACGTGGGGCAGAGCGCAACCCTGTCAAACTCGCGGCCTTGCACGATACGGCGCAAATGCACCGTTTCCTTTTTTATTTCCTGAAAACCAATCAGTTACTCTGTAAAAAGTATACCGATGGCCACCAAATGGGGCAGGGTTCGAATATCCGCCCCTTGTACCTGGATGCCGATCGGGATAAGTTTAAAATGGCCGTGATGAGCCATTTGAATGCTTTGCAACCGGCCAACCCGCTCACTGAAAAAGATTTCCGGCCCATAGAATTCACCATCCGAAACCAGGGCATGGAAGCTGGTTCCAGTTTTTTTGCCCAAGTGGTGGAGAAGCTGCATGAAACGGGCTATTTCGTGGAGATTACCATGGTGGGCACCACCGCCCTGCTCACGGCTTTGGTGGGGTATTTGGTGTTCCGTCGACGGGAACAATTGATTCGCCGCTACGGCGACCGTGCACGACAGGTTTTTCAAAACTTTGAAAATCAACAAATTAGTGCAGAAGCAGCTTCGCGCAGATTGGAAGAAATCAAACGGGAGGTAGATGGCTTGGTAGTGCGCCGAAAATTGGGATACACCGAAGGACTTTACTTTTTGGCGTTTATTGAAGACATGGTCAAACGCATTGAATTTGCCCGTAGCATCAGCGAAAACTTCCTGGAACTCTTTGGCGCTTTCATGGAAGACGATTTGTTGACCGAAGGCGAGTACCTCAAACTCAAGCAGTTTTTGCAGTCCATGCGCCACAAAATCCCGGAAGAAGTGTACGATCAGTTTAGTCGGAAAGTGGAGAATACTTATGCGGCTAGTCAGAATTGAGGTTTGGTTTAAATTGTTTGATGAGTTGGAATTGTTTGAAGCGTTTGAGTTGTTGTTAAACCCATCAAACAATTCAAACCAATCAAACCATTCAAACTAAATTTACCACCCTAACCAAATAGCCCACCACCATGTATAAAGTCAAATTCGGCGGCAAAAAGGGCAAGACCGTTCAACTGGTTGAAAGCCCTGACCTTGTTGCCATCAGAACCAAAGGCCACCAAAAGCTAGAAAACATCGACATGAGCGCCCGCAGCCGGGGCCTCATGAAAGGCAACGTTGAAGAGGCCGCTTTCCCCGAAGCCACCGTTACCGTTCGCCGCGTTCAGGAGAAGCCCAACGACCTCGGCCTCGAATCCAATCCCAGCCCCACCGCCCATCGTGATGAGGTTCGTTCCTCGCTCAAACAAGAGGACGACATCCGTTTTGCCGGACGCGTCTTGCAGGATGCCGAAAGCGGGGAAGTCATGCTGTACACCGAGAATTTTTTTGTGAAATTCCACGATAAGGTCAGTGAGGCGGATTGTTTGGCGCTTCTCGACAAGTATCATTTGGAGGTGAAAAACAAACTCTCCTTTGCCGTCAACGCCTACTTCGTTTGCGCGGCAGAAGGTACCGGCTTGAAGGTTTTTGCCATTGCCGAACAAATCCTAAAGGAAAAAACGGTCGAATACTGTCACCCCGAACTGGTGCAGGAGCGCCGTTTTAAAAGTCCCACCCACCCGCTCCAGTGGCACCTGGCCAAAACAAAAATCAAGGGCCAAGTGGTTGACAATCATGTAAATATAGAAAAAGCCTGGAAAACCACCAAGGGCAAGGGCACCACCATCGCCATCATCGACGATGGGGTGGACATCAACCATCCGGAGTTTTCCGGGCGGGTAGTGCATCCCTTTGATGCCACCGAAAACAACGAAGACCCACGACCCAAACTGGAGGATGATTCCCACGGTACGCCCTGCGCGGGCATGGCTTGTGCTGCCGGACTCAAAAACGGGGCAAGTGGTACGGCCCCGGAAGCCAACCTCATGCCAATTCGCCTGCGTAGTGGCCTGGGAAGTATGGCCGAGGCCAATGCGTTTGTCTGGGCAGCCGACCACGGTGCCGACGTCATTTCCTGCTCCTGGGGACCTTCTGATGGGGATTGGTGGAAGCCAGACGATCCGTTGCATGTGCGTAGCACCGCACTGCCAGACAGCACCCGCCTTGCCATCCAATACGCCCTCACCAAAGGCCGCAAAGGGCTGGGTTGTGTGATTCTTTTTGCGGCGGGCAATGGCAATGAAGACGTGATGAACGACGGTTATTGCAGCTATGAAGGCGTGATTTCCGTGGCTGCCTGCAACGACTCCGGCAAACGGAGCGTATATTCCGATTATGGCAAAGCCATTTGGGTGAGCTTCCCGAGCAACGATTTTGAATACAAACCTTTTATGCACCCGGCCCCGGCGAGTGAGGGTCTGCGTACCACCGACCGGCTGGG
>JALHPW010000484.1 GCA_022842255.1 Saprospiraceae bacterium
TGGAGCTGACACACACTAATCCGCTGGAGCTACCTCGAAGTCCGGACCACTTCGTACTTCCCACCTCGTACTTCGTACTTCGCAATTCGCACCTCGTACTTCGTACTTCGTAACTTTGCCCCTATGCCCATTCAAGATTTCATCTGGCAACACCGCAACGACGACCCGCGACAATTGGCGCTTTCCGCTAAAAAATATCCCAATATCCCAATTTCTGTAGCCGCAGCACAGGTACAGGCCTTGCAGAAAATACGCCACAAAATTCCAGGGTGGTATCGGGCAGGCATGTCGTTCCCGCTTTCCCTATCGCTCGAACAAGCTTCTTCCGAAAATACGGCCAGATTTAAGGCGGGATTAATTGCCGGCAAAAAAATGGTGGACCTGACCGGAGGGCTTGGGGTGGATTCGTTTTTTTTCTCCCAACAATTTGAATCATTGGTTTATCTGGAGCAGAACGCCGAATTGTTGGCAGCGGCACAACATAATTTTGAGCAATTGGGCGTAAAAAACGCAACATTCGTCCATGGCACTGCCGAAGATTTTCTTGAAAAAACAAACGAGGTTTATGACCTGATTTACCTCGACCCAGCCCGTCGGGACGAGCGAAAGGGCAAGGTTTTTATGCTGGCTGATTGTAGCCCGGACGTCCTGAAAATCAAGGATTTGATGCTCAAAAAGTCGCCAAAGGTTTTAATCAAAACAGCGCCCATGCTTGATCTCCGACTGGCTGCCGGACAATTGGGGCAGGTGTCAAAAATTTGGGTAGTGGCCGCTGAAGGCGATTGTCGGGAGGTACTGTATTTATTGGAACGAGAAGCCCCGCCTTTGACCGAAATCCCCATTGAAGCAATCAATCTGAGCGAGGAGGCCCCATCGGCATTTGCCTTCACTTGGGCCGAGGAGCAACAAGCGGAGGCCGATTTTGCGCCCCCTCAGCATTTCTTGTACGAACCCAATCCGGCGATTTTTAAAGCCGGGGCTTTTCGGGCGTTTGGCAAAAGGTTTGGCTTGAAGAAACTGCATGCCAACACCCATTTGTACACATCAACCCACTTCGTGCCGGGTTTGCCCGCCAGAAGTTTTGCAATCGAACACGTTTGTAAATACGACCGAAAGGCCATCCAAGCGTTGGTACCTACTGGAAAAGCCAACATCGCTTGCCGGAACTTCCCGGACAATCCCGAGCAAGTGCGCCGCAAACTAGGCCTGGCAGATGGAGGCGAGGTTTATTTGTTTGCGGCAACCACTGCCGACGAGGGCAAAGTGTTGATGGTATGCCGAAAGGTTTGAACCATCTGCTCACACCCGATTTGAGAGCATATTTTTTAGCATTTCTTACACATGAAAGATTATCTGCGTCAACATATTATATCAAATCTGGGTAAAACACCCGACAACCTAGATCAGGTTTTGGCTGCTTTTTCTGAGCGAAAAACCAAACGGAATGAACTGTTGCTACGGGAAGGAGACATTTGTCGACATGTCTTTTTTATCGTCAAGGGTTGTTTACAGGTGTTTGTAGTCGGTAAAAACGGCAATGAATCGGTCCGAGAATTCTTTTTTGAAAACAACTGGACGACCGATATTTTCGGGTTTCAGAACCAATTGCCCGCCAAAGAATCCATCAAATGTGTGGAGCCATGCCAGCTGTTGCAAATTCACTATGAGCAGTTTCAGGCTATGGCAAACGCTTTCCCGGAGTTCAGGGAAATGTATAAACACATATTGGAAGTATCCTACAACAATGCTGTGTACCGGGTAAATACACTTACGGCCATGAACGCCCTGGAACGCATCCAGTGGCTGAACGAAAATCAGCCAAAAATCCTGACCCGGCTTTCGAGCAAAATAGTGGCGTCGTATTTGGGCATCAGCCCTGAAACTTTTACCAGATTGAAAGGAAAGGCTTGAAACCTTGACATTTATCAACGTTTTTCAGCACCTACAGCTTCGACTTTTGTGGCGTCAAATTTATCTTTTCACACAAACTTTTCGAAGATGAAAGAATACCTATTGTTGTTCTGGAATGTCGCTGGCGATGGGCAGTATGCCGTTTCACCAGCTGAAATGGAAGCTGTCATGCATGATTGGCAGGCCTGGATTGGCAACATCGCCATGCAGGGGAAATTGGTGGCTACCAAACCCATTCAATTTGAAGGGCGCAGGGTATCCAAGGAGGGTCTGCAAGACGGCTCCATGATACGCGACGGCCATTTAGTGACCGGGTTTCTTATTTGCAAAGCGGACAACCTGTCGGAAGTTGAGGAATGGAGTGCCAGCTGTCCGATCTTAAATGCGAAAGCTGGCGTTGTTGAAATTCGAGAATGTTCACCTTTCAATCTCTGATGACATGCAAACTATTCTGAACCTCGGTCGCTGGATTTTCCCACTTTCCTTTTTGATGTACGTTGGGCTGCACTTTGGAAAAGCAGAAACAGGTGCTGATTTTGTTCCCGATTTCTTGCCATTCCCTTATTTCTGGAATTACTTCACTGGAGTTTGCATTTTGGCATTCGTAATCAGCGCTTTAATACGGAAATACGACAAACTCGCCACTTCCTTGATGGCACTGTATGTACTGTTGATGATTTTCCTCGTCCACCTGCCACGTGCAGGAGAAAGTGAATTGGAAGCAGTCAACATGTTCCGCAATGTGATGGTATTTGGGGCACTTCTGGTTTATGCCAAGCATGTGGCAAAAGATACGCGCTTGATTGGATAGCACAAGCCGAATTGGCGAAGCGGGAGAATCAAAAAATTAATTCTGAAAGTCTGAGCCGCCCTTTAAGGTTGCGCTTTACTGCTATTGAATATAATTTTTCAATTCTCCCGTTTTCCGCTTTAGCGTTTATACAATCCGCAGACCAGCTCTTCCGTTTCTCCCCAAATATCCAAACCATGCCCCCCACCCTATTGCTCTCCTTTTCACTTTGTTTTTTTGCAACCTTTCCTATCTCCGCCCAAAACCTAGTTGTGAATGGAGGTTTTGAGCGCCAAGCCCCACGGGAGGCAGGGGTATGGCAGGCCACACCTAAGCTCTGCCAGTTTTCCAGTGCGGCAGACGTGGTGAATACAAGCGCAGAGGGCTGGAGAACATTTGATTTGCAAACACCCGACCTGCTGTTGTGGGATTCCGTAGGCGGTTGCCCTACCTTTCCAAAGCCTCGAAAAGGCACTCGAATGCTTGGGCTTATTATGTACCACCCCTTTCAGGATGGACAGTTTGCGTTTGATTATCACGAACTTGTACAAGGCACACTGGCCAAACCCCTCGAAAAAGGCAAAACCTACCGCATCAGTTTTTGGGTGTACACCAATGACTCACTCGGCGACCAGCACCTGAATAAGGTATATGGCCGTACCACCGGCATTCGCCCCACCTTTTGTGGCAATTTTGGATTCCATTTTGCAGACACTAAAATCATGGTCAAGGAAAATTTCATGACCAGCCAACTCGATTTTCCGGTAAAGCCTCAAGTAAACCTCGCCCAAATTATCGAAACCAAAGGGGCCTGGCGCAAAATCTCCCTGGCGTTTACCGCCGATCGGAGTGGTTATAAGTACTTTCTGTTTGGCAACTTTTTTTCCGATGCCGTCACGCCCATCAACATGGGGGATGAAGAACGGATGAAACTGGACGAAGCCAATCAGCCACTTCAATTTTGGGACAAAACCAAACGCATAGCCTACTACCTGTTTGACGACTTTTCCATAGTGCCCGATGAAAATGCGGCCATTGAACAATCGCTATTGGTAGACAAAAAATACACCATGCAGGATGCCTTGCTTTTTGATTTTGGAAAGGCCGAGCTTCGTCCCGAAGCAGAAATCGCCATCGCAAAACTCGCTGTGGTATTACAAAAAAATCCTTCCCTCCGTTTTGAGATTGGGGGACATACAGATAATGTGGGCGATGAGCGCAGCAACCAGACGCTTTCGGAGCAACGCGCTCAGAATGTATATAAGGCATTGATTTCCAACAAAGTACCCGCCAATCAACTCAGTTGGAAAGGGTATGGAAAAACCAAACCTACCACATCGAACGACAGCGAGGAAGGCCGACAAAAGAACCGCCGGGTGGAATGTCAGCTTCTGGATTAAAGGGGGTTTTATATTTAAATAAGTTTTTTCAAACATCACCCTTTGTTTTTTGGTAAAACGCGCTACTTTTGCGTCCCTTTTTCACCCGCCGTAGCCCTTCAGGGCGAAGGAGGGTTTCGGATTCATTCGTTCTTTTAGAAAAAGAGGATAACAACGACCCGCCTTCGCTCTAAAGAGTTACGGCGGGTAAAGCGGGCGTGGCGAAATTGGTAGACGTACCAGACTTAGGATCTGGCGCCGCGAGGCATGGGGGTTCGAGTCCCTCCGC
>JALHPW010000485.1 GCA_022842255.1 Saprospiraceae bacterium
CAATTTGCCGTACCCGTGGATAACCGCCAGTGGTCTGACAATCCTGCAATAGAAGGATGAGTTGGCCGTTGGGGGTGCACTGGATGGTCCCAGCGGTTACGGCCGAGGAGAGCAATTCGCGGGACGTGCTCAAAGCAAGGGGGGCGGCTTGTAGATGCGCGCCCATTCTGTCAGAGCGGTGGCTCAGGGTAAAATGTTGGGTATAAAAGCGTTCCTGGCTTTCCGGAGTCAGCCAGTCAAATTCTGGCCCTCGAAACACCCGGATATTGGGGGAGTATGGCGCCGTGTCTAACTCGGTAATTTCCTGTATATCATCCGATTGTTCTTCCCCAATCCGAAGTAAATCCCCTTTTTTCAAGGGCGCACCGATGCCCGCCATCGGACTCACACTGCGGCTGCCCATCCTCTTTTCAGCGGCAAAACCGCCTTGTACGGCCAGGTAAGTTCGGATGCCCTGCTGGTTAAACCGAATTTCCAGAACATCGTTGGGGGAAACCACGTGCGGTCGGTAAAACGCAAGACCGTTGCCATTAATCGCCCCCGTTCCGCCCCCAGTCATGGCAATCACTGTTGCCTTTTTAAACTGTACGAACAGACCGCCCATGGTGCATTCGAGGGTTGCGGCCTGCGGTATATTCCCAACCAGCGCATTGGCCACTTGGTGGGCCCACGCATCCATTGCCCCGCCCACCGGTACGCCATAGGCCCGAAATCCGAAACGCCCCTGGTCTTGAATACTGGAATACGGACCAGGCTTGAGCACTTCCACCTCTGCTGGGACGCTTGTAGTGTCAGTCAAGAACTGTTCTTTTGGGAGGGGTTTGGCCTGGGAAAAGGACGCTTCCGAAATGGCATAAAATTGTACCGTATCGCCGGTTTTGAGCAAAAACGGATTGGCCTTTTCCGGATCGAACAAGCTGCAAGGCGTACGCCCGATGATTTGCCAGCCTCCGGGAGCGTCCAAGGGGTAAATGCCCGTTTGTCGGCCTGCAATCCCAACCGAGCCGGCCTCCACTTTGGCGCGGGGCGTTGGCTTTCGTGGGGCGGCAATGCTTTCGTCCAGGATGCCCATATAGGCAAAGCCAGGCAGAAAACCCATCATGTAAACCTTGTACACCTGTTGCTGGTGCATGGCGATGACCGCTTCTTTGGACAAGCCGTTTAGGGAAGCCACCAAATCCAGGTCGGGTGCCCAGTCATCATCGTAACAAACGGGTATGGAAACCAGGTTTTGGGTAACAGGAACCCCTTCCGACATCTGCAGCAATAAACTCTCCAGCGTCCTTTTTACAAACTGAAATGGCGCCTCGTCCTGCAATTGGGCAATCCAATCCGCCTGGTAAAAAACGGTCAAAGAAACATAGGTCGGCACGCATTCCACCAGCCCTTCAAAAGGTTGTTGGCGAAGCAAGTGGTCCAAGTTCAATACCAACTGGTGCAGGGAGTCCTCCATGCGCTCGCCCCATTCAATCGTGATGGCTGTTTCTGAAAGCGGGTAGATTCGCGGGTGCATGATGGGGACAGGGGGGACGTTAATCCTTTTTCGCTTCGACCTTTTTTTGCTGCTCCATCAATTCATCATAACGTTTCTGCGCCTCCGGCTCCGGTGCTTTGTGCATATCAACGATGGCCCAACCAATCCCTGGCCTCAAGGCTCCGGTGTTGTATTCCTGCCATATCCCAAATGAGCCTGCATGGACATTCAGGGTGCGTAAATCCCCCAAATTATTCATGTAAACGGGCACCGTCATCACGGACTCCGGAAGTTCCTTTGGTTCGACCATTGGCCCAACATAAGTGATAATGGTTTTGCCACTTTCGGACAACTTTTTTTGGTAGAACTGCTTGAAATCCTTGATGCCAATCAAAGGACTGCGAACCATTATACCATCTTGGTTGACATAAGGAAAAAACTGACTTATCCAGCCGGTTAATACAGGAGCAGAGGCGCAGACCAAATCTTTTTCCTCGTGTTTTAAAATGTTTTTCCAGAACTCAGGGTTGGCTTGTCCCTTTGACGCGGCTGTGAATTCGCTTAGAAGAGGCCTGAGTTCATCTATCCACCACTGGAGTTCGTAGGTAGCCAATTGATCGGCACGGCGCTCGAGGTCTGCCCAGTCTTCGGGCGTTCCTTCGAGTGTTATTTCAGGTATGCCACACATTACAGTGCCCCAGTAGTCAAAATATTCCTTCATCGAACTCATCATGGTGATGTTGTAGGCCACTTTGGCATCTGCGGTTGTAGTGCTGAAATTGGCATTAATGGTCTCTGTAATGCCTGCGCCAGTATAACGGGCTATCTGAAGGTTCAATTCGCCAAAAAAAGCATCCCACTCACCGCTGTCTGGGGCTGGCCAACGCTCTAACATCACATTTAGCGTTTTTTTGCCTTCAAATCCGACAAAATAAGGGCGTAGTTTTTCGGCATTCATCGCAACATGATTGGAAAAACCCTGGCATATCGCGAGCCAAACGTCGTCGGGAGACAAAATCAGGGTTCTGTGTTCAGCATAAGCCTTTTCGACGGCTCCGTAAAATGCATTGGGATAGGTGGCTACGAGTGGCCTGCGGTTACGCGAAAATGCCTCCAGAGTGGGAGCTATAATATTGGAATCCAGCATATCGACATCTTTGTCGTATTGTTTTCTCAATACGACTATTGCTGCTTCGCGCTTTTTCTTATCCTTGATTTGCTTTGTCAATCTCGTTTCCTGCTTGAAAAAAGAATCAGCAATCACCTGAAAGGCTTTTTCTCTGGCTTCATTCACGTGATTTTGTATCAATCTCTCCTTCAGGAGCTTTTTAAACGGGATTTCTTCGAAGGCGTGTGTTTCCTTTTCAACAGCGCATACTGGGAAAGTAATCTGCTGTGCCTTTGAACTAAGGCAAACAGAAAAAATAGCGAAAATAACAGAGAAAAAGGTGTGATTTTTCATAAAATAGGGCTTTGAAACGGAAGAACGTTGAATATCCAAACAAAATTGCTGATGCAACGACTACGCCTGATGGGGTAGGGGGCGGTTTTACTTTTTGTATGCGTTGATTAATTCAACCGCCATTGTTTTAAAATTGGCCATTTTTTCAACTGCCTGTTCCGTTTCCATCTTAAACCCCGTCTGCTGGTAATACTCGCCCAGTTGCCAAAGCCTAAACTCCCGCTCCTGCTCCATAATTTCCTTAGAGTCAATCACATCGATTAGAAAGGGGATGACGCCGGGCGAACTGGGGAAAAGATTGCCGTCTTCGATATTGCTGAGGTACAGCTTGCACATTTCAATGTAATAAGGAGACTGCTTATTTGCCGGCACCATTAAAAACTCCACTACCTCGCCTATATTGTTCTTCTGCTTATACAGATCAATGGTGTGGGAGTCCTTCAGCGTTTGGGACTTAGCAATGGGGAGAATGAACTGCTGCTTCCCGGAGAAGTCAAGACTAGGGCATGCATAGGAAAGCCCTATGTGCATTGAATCCTTGCTTGAATCATATTTGGGCGATGAAAAATTGATAGACTTGTAATAGGATTTGCCTGCGCCCAACTGCCTGGGAAGGTGTTTGGTCAGACCGGCGCCTTGCCTTTCAAAAGCCGCACTGAAAGAGGTGTTGTACTCGTCGTTGTTGATCGTAATAGAATCTTGCGAGAGGTTTTTTATCTTGAAAATCCCATACAGGCATTTGTCAACCGAAACCGATGAAGGCACGACGCTGAATTCAACGGAGATTTTTGCAAGGGTTTGGTTTTGCAAGGGCGCTTTGCAGGCGAGCAGATGGGCGAGGAAAAGTAGATACAATGGGCATTTTTGCATGGCATAACTGGGTTTAAGTGAAATTTGTGAATTTGATACGCACTTCAATTCCTCAATTTTTCCATTCGCGTACGCCAGAGTAAAACGGGTTTTTGACTCAAATTAAAACCTTCGATAAGTATTACATCCATTTCTTCACTAAAATATTGAATATCGAAATAATCTTCCCTGGTGCTTAACATAAAGGTGCGACAAACCTCTATTTTCGTTTTCTTCTTGTTTTTGACCAAGAGTTGACGGCTTACAGTGCCATCTGCGTAGACTATAATGCCCGGTTCGCTGGGCTCAAGTTTTTCGGCTTTAACCCATCTTGTTGTTTCGGGGTCTTCGGAAGTTTCCTCCCGCCAAATTCCAATAAAATTGTCGGTGTAATCCTTTATCTCCTCGAAACCAACTACAATGGTTTTCATCTTTGTTTCATCTGCGTAAATAATCCTCCAAATGTAGTTTGCCTTTTTTACCGAATCCGTCAGTTGCATCGAATAAAAGCCAGGGTTCATGGACCACCAAGAGCCATAAAACAAATCCCCATCATTA
>JALHPW010000486.1 GCA_022842255.1 Saprospiraceae bacterium
AAATCCAATGTGGTCAATGTTAGCCCTGGGAATTTGGCTGCCAACATGATTTTCAGCACCAGCAACATGGTCATTGGCTTGAAAGAACGGATGATTATCACGGAATCAGGCCTCGTGGGCATCGGCACCCTGAACCCGGATTATCACCTCGATGTGGTTGGGAACACCCACACGAGTGGACGATTTTTCGGACGCATACACTTCGATGTGGATGAGCCAACCGATTTGCCAAACACCTATATCGATGAAGCCTACTTCGAACGCAAAAGCAGGGCGCAACTCGGACTCGCTGCCAACACCTACTCCAACGGTGGTATCTTGAGCCTGGCCCCAGGTGGCGGAAGCCTGGATCGTCAACTCTTTACGGGTGGCGACGATGGCCTGTGGACCCGTTCGCAGGACCTCGGTGCTGCCAACGCATGGGCTGCCTGGGAAAAAATCCTGACCAGTGGCGATATCAACGGTCGCCCCAACCTCACTGCACGTTTCATGCCTCCCGGGCCTACTTCCAGCAAGTTGAGCGACGGGCAAATCTTTGACAACGGTACCAACGTGGTCATCGGTGGTATCCCTGCATCGCCCGCTGTTCCAGCGCCCACTTTCAATGCCAACGACGAACTCACCGTACAAGGCGATGCCCGCGTAGCGGACAATCTCGCCGTGGAGGACGACGCAAGTGTAGGCGGCAACGCAAGTGTAACTGGCAGCACTACCACGGGCAGCCTGAGCGTCACCAACAATGCAACGGTGGGCGGCAGCACCAGCACCAACGCACTCAGCGTTACCATGAATGCCACGGTAGGGGCCAACACGACCACCAACTCCCTCAACGTAACCACCGATGCCACCGTGAACGGCACCAGCCGCCTCGTGGGCAAAGTAGCCATCGGGGCCGGAAGTGTTCCTACCAGTGGCTCGCCAGACCATGCCCTCTATGTAGGCGGTAGCATCATCGCTGAAGAAGTGGTGGTAAAACTCAAGGCCAACTGGCCAGACTACGTTTTTGCGCCAACCTATGCCATGCAGCCCTTGGCTGAGGTAGAGGCATTTATCCAACAAGAAAAACACTTGCCAGGGGTACCTTCCGCCGCTGAAGTAGCTGAAAATGGCATCAGCCTCGGTGAGATGCAGAAAACGCAGATGGAAAAAATCGAAGAGCTGTATCTGCACATGATCCAGCAACAAAAACAGATCGAGCAGCAACAAAAAACCATCGAACGCCTCGAATCCGAAATCAAAAACCTCCAAAAGTAAGCGCCATGAAAAATCGAATCAAATCATGGGTGGCTTTTGGGGCTATCCTTGGCTTGCTCGTCTGTTTCGACCAATCACTGAAGGCACAAATCAACATCGGCGGGAAACCCTACAGTTTTCAAAACGAGGTGCCGGGAATCGAATCCCTTCCAGTCCTTCAAATGCCTGCAGTGAACATGTCGGAAATTGACAAGGAAGACCAAAAAGACAACCAAGCCGGTTTGCCCCCGCGCTTTGGATATCCTTTCCAAGTCGAACTCAACTTAAAAAATGCAGGCAGTTGGACGACGTTGGACAACGGAGACCGAATCTGGCGACTGAGCATCGCTTCGCCTGGTGCCTTGTCGATCAACCTGACCTATGACGCTTTTTGGCTTCCAGAGGGTGCAAGCCTGTATATCTACAATAAAAATCGGACAAAAGTGATTGGTGGGTTTACAGCCCAAAACAACAATTCACCGAAAGGCCAAAGCATCGGGTTTGCCACCGGTTTCATTTTTAGCGACCAGATTACCCTTGAATATTATGAACCACAAGCCGTAGCAGGGCAAGGCGAAATCTCCATCGATCAGGTGGTCCACGGTTACAGAACGCTCCAAACCGCAGAGGTTTTTGGCGGCTCGGGCGATTGTCAGGTCAACATCAATTGTTCTCCGGAGGGCGACAACTGGCAGGATGTGAAACATAGCGTTGCCATGATCATTGTTGGCGGAAACCGGTGGTGCACCGGGTCATTGGTGATCACTACCGTCCAGGATTTTAAACCGTATTTTTTGACGGCCGACCACTGTTTGGACGGTTGGGCGATCCCAGTAGCCTTGGATGCGGTGGCCAATCCCGTAGCAGGAAACTGGATGTTTGTCTGGGACTACGAAAGTGTGGGTTGTGATAATGGTTTGAATGAGCCGACCTTAATTACCACTTCCGGGGCTATTTTGGTCGCAAACAACGACGATTCCGATTTTGCCCTCATGCGCTTGATTGAAAACCCGGCGCAACTGAACCCTGCTGTTTCGCTTTGGTACAATGGCTGGGATGCCTCGGGCGGCACTGGCGCCACAGGTGGCGTGGGCATTCACCACCCGAGTGGCGATATCAAAAAAATATCGACCTACAGTATGGACCCCGTTTCAACAAACCAAGGTGGAGGTGGGATTTTTGGAGGAAACTATTGGTCCTTATATTTTGACCCAACCACCAATGGACATAGTGTTACCGAAGGCGGCTCTTCCGGTTCTCCTTTATTCAACAGCGATCAAAGGGTGATCGGACAATTGTTTGGTGGAAATGGCATCAGTTGTGGCGATCCTGAAAACGACCAGAGTATTTATGGTAAATTTTCAGTGTCCTGGGATGGCGATAATTCCCGACGGAGATTGCACGACTGGCTTGCACCGGATTGCCCCGTGAATCATGTTATCAATGCCAATTTCACCATGGGTGTTGAAGCGTTTTACGCCTCTAATGAAATTGTCTCTACGTCTGATATTGCCGTCAATACGCTGGTAGATTTTAGTGCCGGGAATCAGATTCGGCTGCTCCCAGGGTTCAGGGCAAGGGCAGGGTCTTTCTTCCGCGCCAAAATAGGTGGCTGCGAACCGGTGGCTCCACGGCCATCTGAGGCCAAGCTCTTGAGCTCCGTTATTGGGGCGGGCAGCTATGTGCTGCCCGGTCAGGGAGATGGCGTGCAAACAGCCGATGTGCGGAACAAACCTATGCACATTGACGAATCTTTCCAATGTGCACCCAACCCATTTGCCGATGGTCTTTCGGTGCAATTCAAGATTGCCGAACCTCGGACCACCGTTACGCTCGCCTTAAGCGACGCACTCGGTAGGCTTGTACACACGGAGTGGAACCAGCAGCCATTTGAAGCGGGCCAATACTCCGCTCAAATGGAACTTGGGCAATTGCCGCCAGGGCTTTATTATGTTACAATTAGCACGCCCGAAGGCCGGTGGATACAAAAAGTTGTGAAGGCTGAATAAGGTTTAGGGTTTAGGAGGTTTAGGGTTTAGAGAAACCTATTGCTCAACCCTCAATCTCCTAAACCCTCAACCATTTAAGCCCTAAACCTCCTAAACCCTAAACATTCTAACTCAAAACCTCCCAAACTCCTGATTATGAAAAACATACCGCATTGGAAAAAAGCCTTATTGGTCGTATTTGCCATGTGCATGTGCCATGGACTTTGGGCACAAATGAACAAAGCCGAACGCGACCAGCTCAGCAGTTACGCCGAACAGTTGAAGCAACAACAGTTGGAACAACGGCAATCAGTGGAACAATACGCCCGCCAAAACAACATCCCGCTTGTATTGAAAGACGAGTCGGGCGTACACTATCTCTCTCAAATTGTAAACGGGAAACCGATTTATATGGGAGACGACAATTTGATTTCTGCTGAAATCGTATCCGCCGACCGGGTGAAAAACGGGGGCGATTTGGGGTTGACGCTGACCGGGGCGGGCCAAACCATGGGTCTCTGGGAAGCAGGCAATGTGCCGCGTGTAACCCACCAGGAATTTACCAACAACCGGGCATTGAGCCTCGAAGCCGCAACGGTGATTCCGGACGACCATGCCTCTCACGTGGCCGGTACCATTATTGCCGCTGGCATCGATGCAGATGCACGTGGCTTTTCGGAAGCCGCCAATCTTCGTTGTTACGATGCCGATGGCCACGTTGCGGAAATGGCCGCCGAGGCTGCGCTGCCCAACCCCATCCGTGCCTCCAATCACTCCTACGGACCCCGGGCAGGATGGATACCAGCTGGCGCTGCATGGCGCTGGTGGGATAGCCAATGGCAGTTCGGGGCATACGATGCACAGTCTCAAGCCTTTGACAATGTGGCCTTTATGGCACCTTTTTACCTGATTGTGAAATCGGCTGGCAACGACCGCGACCTAAATGACCCAGTAGCCGGACAAATGCACTTTCACGATAACGGGAATATGCAGTTTAACGACAACCACCCGATTGATGGCGATTTCAATACCATTCCTACGTACGGAACAGCGAAAAATATCCTGACAGTGGGTGCTACCGAAGATCGGAAGAGC
>JALHPW010000487.1 GCA_022842255.1 Saprospiraceae bacterium
GAAACGCATCGCGTCCTTATTGTACCCAATCGGGAACTGCATCGATTCGATGTTCGTGAAGTTGTTGACACGAAGTTCGATGATGATGTGGGTGCCAACCGGGTAATCCGGAGCGCCAGCGGGCTGAGTCACCACAAAATTGGTGCTCATCTGGCCGAAGGCTTGCGAAGCAAGCAACAGGAATAAACCTGCGAAAAGTCGAGTTAGAATCGGTTTCATATTCTTTAACAAGCGGTGTGGGTGAGAGAAGAGGATGAGCGACTTTGGGGAATTTAGCATGAGACGAGGCCCGGTCTAAATATCAAAGTCCAAATTCAAATGATTATGATGTCTGTGATTAGATGTCGATTTAAAAAAGCGTGAAACGCTTGGTGGCGATCTTCCGACCGGCTCGGAGCGTTAGGGAATAATGTCCCGCGGCACCGAGTATCTCTTTTTCAATTACCATGCCATGTTGACCCGGAGAAAGGGAAAAAAAGTTTTTTTCAAACACAATTCTGCCCATTGCATCGGTGATAAACAATTGAGTATCAGCCGTTTCGTCCAGTTCAAAATTTAATTGGGTAGATACCAAAAATGGGTTAGGCGCAAGTGTGAATGGAATCTCCAGCGCCTCCGCTTCGTTGGCTGAAACGGTAAATCCTACCCTGACTAGGCCATGGGTACGAGGACAATCATTGATGCCATAGCCGACGTTGCTGGTGTCAGGCTTGACTTTCACGATTTCAAAGTTCAGGGGCGGGAAATCCAGCAGTTCGGTGATATACACGGGAGAACTGCTCGTGTCAGGCCCGATTATTTTGAACCGAATGCTAAAGATGCTATTGCTGTCTGGGATGGAAATACCGGGAGGTAGGGAGGTCGGACCTTCCCATTGCAAGCGGACGTATCCGCTGTCGAGCGCACGGGCGGTGTTGAAGTTTGAACCCGTCAGGCTGTTCTGAAAGTTGGGATGGTAGAGGTTGGTTGTAATGAACTCCAATACATTGGGGTTCCAACGAATGACCATTTGCATGGCCACGATGCTATCAAGGTTTACGGCCTTGAGCGCTAACTGTCGGTTGGTGCCCGGCACGGCATCGTTGATGGTAGGGAAGTAGAAACTTGCCCCTTGTGCCGAGAGCGACATTGCTCCAAAGAAAAGCCAAAGGCTTACAAATGTGTTGCGTGCGCAAACATTCATGGGTAAATAACAATTGGTGATGTCAGAATATGAAGCCGTGGATTAGATGGCCTCCTTACCGGGAAATCCGTTCTTGCAACGGAAGGATTAAAAGAACAATGGATGGTTTGCAAAAAGCAGGCCAAAAAAAGCGGCGGCGAACATTTTCATGATTGAAACAGTTGCGACCGAAGGACTTTACCTGGATTATTCCCACCCAAAATTTTGAAAAAGAGGCGCAAAGATATAGAAAACCAATCTTACTTGTGAATCAAGAAAAAGTTACGAATTACGATATGCGATTTACGATTTATGATTTGGGAATTACGATTTCTTAGATCCGAAGAAAGAAATGTACTGTGCCTTCTTCGGATCAAAGAAATCGTAATTCCCAAATCGTAAATCGTAATTCCTCATCTTTGCGCGATGGCGCTGCTCCCCTATCATCAGGCTGAACTCTTGGAAGCTGGCTGCGATGAAGCAGGTCGGGGCTGTTTGGCTGGGCCTGTTTTTGCGGCGGCGGTGATTTTGCCATCTGATTTTTATCACCCTTTGTTGAACGACTCCAAGCAGGTAGCTGAAAATCAAAGAGATACACTTCGGTCCATCATCGAAAAAGAAAGTCTGGCCTGGGCAGTAGCCGAGGTAAGCGCCGCTGAAATCGACCAAACCAATATCCTTAAAGCTTCCTTGCTCGCCATGCACCGGGCGCTCAATGCACTGAGTACCCGCCCGCAGTTTATCCTGGTGGATGGGAACCGATTCCATCCCTACCCGGCCACGCCGCATCTTTGTGTGGTGAAGGGTGATGGGAAATACGCTTCCATTGCAGCGGCCTCCATCTTGGCCAAAACCCATCGCGATGAAGCCATGTCGCGACTTCATGCCGAATACCCACACTATCAATGGCATCAAAACAAGGGCTATCCCACCGAGCAGCACCGGGAAGCCATTCGGCAACACGGTATTTCGCCCTGGCATCGGCGCTCTTTTCAATTGCTTCCCGCGGACGAACAACTGGCCCTTTTTTAAAGCGGATATGTATGCAAATTGTGGGTTCAAAGTGCCCCATCGGGGCCAACCGTTTATAGAAAAACGTGGTTCATTTGAATTCGCTCCGTAGGAGCCGACCTACCTAGCGTGGAATGGTCGACCCCTACGGGGTGGGTAGATTTGATGCTGATTGGCTATAAACGGTTGGCCCCGATGGGGCACTTTGAACCCACTATTCGCATTATTTGTAGCTTTCGCAGCAGGGCAAAAATTTTTTGTTTTGAATTTCAGTTTTTTGTTTTGAAAATTGCACCTCAATTAAACAAATGCCGGAATCCACAAATCAACATTTTCCATGAAAATACTGAAATACCTGTTGTACACGGTGCTCGGACTGGGCACACTTTGGCTGCTTTTGTGCCTTTTTGCCAAAAAAGCCTACCATATCGAGCGAAGCATGGACATTGAAGCGCCACGCGAAACCGTTTATGGGCAAGTGCGGCTGTTCAAGAACTTTACCAACTGGTCGCCCTGGCATTTTATGGACCCTGAAATGAAAATCGACATCCAGGGCACCGATGGCGAAGTGGGAGCGGTTTACAACTGGGACAGTAAAAACGAAAACGTGGGCAAGGGCTACCAGAAACTGCTGGCTGCTACCCCCAAGCGTTTGGATTATGAGGTTGATTTTGGCCTGGGGCCTTCGCCCGTGTTTTTTGTGGTGGAAGGCGACAGCCTGAAAACCAAGATCAGCTGGGGCATGGACATGCACCTGCCCTTTTTGATGCGCGCCGGGGGGATGTTTACCGACTTGAACACTTATGTCGGGAAAGACTACGAAAACGGCCTGGCCAATCTGAAAAAATATTGCGAGGCATTGAACCCTAAAACCTACCGCGGCTACAAGGTTTTACAAACAGAACGGCCTGTTACTTACTACGCTGCTATTCGGCAAGTAGTTGGTTTTCAGGATATTCCACAGTTTTTTACCGATAACTTTGGCAAGGCCATCGAGGCATCCACCAAAGCCGGGGCCGAAATGGCTGGGCATCCGAGCGGGTTCTTTTGGACCTACGATACGGTGGCCTTGAAAACCGATATGGCTGCAGCGATTCCGCTAAACAAGCAAATCAAACCCTCCGATGAGGTTCAAGTAATCAGTGTGGGAGGCAAAGCCTTGCTGATTGAGTATTTGGGCGACTATGCAAAAACCGGGGAGGCGCACAGCGCGATGGACGAGTACATGGCCGAGAAAAAACTTCAATCGATTCCACCTGTTATAGAAGAATACGTCACCGATCCGGCACAAGAACCGGATACTGCCAAATGGCTCACCCGCATCCTGTATTTTGTTACGGCTAAGGTGGATTCTAGTGCAATGGAGAAAAAATAGTTTTGCCACTTATTGCACGAATTTGGGTTTGCCACGAATTGCACGAATAAAAGGGTTACTCGTGTATGTTTTTGCCACGAATTTTCACGAATTAAAGGGTTACTCGTGTATGTTTTTGCCACGAATTACACGAATTTTCACGAATTAAAGGGCAATTCGTGAAAATTCGTGCAATTCGTGGCAAACCCAAATTCGTGAAAATTCGTGCAATTCGTGGCAAACCCAAATTCGTGAAAACTCGTGCAATTCGTGGCAAACCCAAATTCGTGAAAATTCGTGCAATTCGTGGCAAACCCAAATTCGTGGCAACTCAAAAACAATGCTGATAAAAACCCGAGGGATTGTGTTCCGGACCGTGAAATACGGCGACACGAGTGTCATTACCGATATTTTCACAGAGGAGAAGGGGCTGTGCTCTTTTATCGGGGGAGGCGTACGCACGGCCAAGGCGCGTATGCCCTTCAACCTTTTTCAGCCGATGACGGTGGTAGATTTGGTGGCATACCACCGAGAAGGGACGGGCGCCAACCGATTGAAGGAAGTGCGCGCCTCCGAAGTGTGGAGCGCAATTCCGTTTGACATTACCCGTGGAGCGGTGGCGCTTTTTATGGCCGAATTATGTCGAAAAAGTATCCACGAGGAAGAGGAACACGGGGAACTGTTTGATTTCCTGCTCGGTCACCTGCGCTGGCTCGATATCACCCCCCACCCCATTGCCAATTTGCATTTGCACTTTGTACTGGGGCTTTCGGGCTTCCTAGGGTTCC